>NZ_AGVX02000112.1 GCF_000239155.1 Actinoalloteichus spitiensis RMV-1378 | reverse complement strand
GGTCGGCTCCCCTCCACCGACCGGGCCCCGGAATCCGCCTGACCCGCGCCCGCCGCGGGGCGGAACTCAGAGCTCCACGAGCATCTTGCCGATGTTCTCGCCGCGCAACATCGCCAGGAAGGCCTCCGGTGCCCGCTCCAGCCCGGACATGGTCGTCTCCCGGTGCCGCAGCCGCCCGGCCCGCACCCACTCACCGACCTCCGCCAGGAACCGCTCGCGCACCTCGATGTGGTCACCGACGATGAACCCCCGCGCGGTGAGCCGCCGCCCCACCATGAGCCCCAGGTTCCGGGGGCCGGGCGGGGGCTCCGTCTCGTTGTAGGCCGAGATGGCCCCGCACATCGCGATGCGCCCCCCGGTGCGCATCGCCCCGATCGCCGCCTCCAGGTGGTCGCCACCCACGTTGTCGAAGTACACGTCGATGCCGTCGGGCGCGGCCTCCGCGAGCTGGTCGGCCACCGGGCCGGCCTTGTAGTCGAAGGCCGCGTCGAAACCCAATTCTTCGGTCAGGTAGCGCACCTTCTCGGGAGAACCGGCGCTGCCCACCACCCTGGCCGCGCCCCGCAGCGCGGCGATCTGGCCCGCCGCAGAGCCCACGGCGCCGGCCGCGCCCGACACGAAGACCACGTCACCGGCCCGCTGCTGGGCGATCTCCACCAGACCCACGTACGCGGTGAGCCCGGTCATGCCCAGCACGCCCAGGAACGTGCCCGGCGGCGGGGCGTCCGGCCCGCCGGGCACGGGCAGCGCCCTGTCGGCCGGCACCACCGCCCACTCCCGCCAGCCCAGCTGGTGCGAGACCAGGTCACCGGGGGACACGCCCTCCGCGCGGGACTCCACCACCCGGCCCACCGCCCCGCCGTCCAACGGTTTCCCCAGCTCGAACGGGGCGACGTAGGACCGGCCCGCGTTCATCCGGCCCCGCATGTAGGGGTCCACGCTCATGACCACGTTGCGGACCAGCAGCTCGCCGGGACCGGGGCGGGCGACCGGGGCCTCGGCGAGGTCGAAGTCGTCCAGGGTGGGCCAGCCGGACGGGCGGGAGGCCAACCGGATCTCCCGACCCGACTCCGGGACGGTGCGTTGCTCGGTGGATGCGGCGGACACGGAACCACTCCTTCACGACGAACCTGTTGACGACGACGTACCCGGTCGACCGACCGGGCCGGCCGGCACGGGTGCCGGCTCGATACTGGCCAGGGCGCGGTACCGGAACCCAAGCCTCTCGTATACCCGGATCGCGGTGTCGTTAGTCGAGTCGACCATCAGCGCGGCCGTTCCCTCCCGCAGCAGGGCGTCCCGCAGGAAACCCGTGACGGCGCCGCCAGCGCCCCGGCCCCTGGCCGTCGGACAGGTCGCCACCCCGGCGATCAGCGACACACCCGGAGCGGGCCAGGAGTCCGCGCCCACGGCCACGAGCCGGCCCCCGGCGTCCCACCGGCCCGCCCACCGGGTGGCGGCCGGGTCACCCGGCCACAGCCAGGACCCCGGGCTGGCCCGGCGGAGCAGGTCCGCCGCCTCGGGCAGCTCCTCGGCCGACAGCCACCGGACCGAATCCGCGCCGGGCGGCCCCGGCTGCGGGGTCGTGACGTCCATCCACCCCCAGGACACCAACCGGCCCCGGTGCTCGTCGGCGGCCAGCAGGCGCTCGGCGAGGCGGGCGGACGCGGTCAGCCGGAACGACGGGCCCGCCCGTTCCCGGAGCTGCCGGAAGAGGTTCCGCGCCGAGACGACGTCGGTGCCAGCCCCACCGAGCACGATCCGGTCGCGGCGGAACAGGCCGGGCGCGACCACGGCGACCGCCCCGCCGAGCCGCCACGCCGACCCGGCGGGGCCGGGGTAGGAGGGTGCCAGGGCCTGGGACGCCCAGCGGAGCAGCGGGTCATCGGTCGCCTCGGCCACCTCGCCGGGCGTGAGGAGTGGACGCACGACCGGCATCATCCCGCCGGGACGGCGGTGACGGCCAGGGGCCGCGACGCACCTCACCACCAGCGGCCCGCGCCGGCAGCGGGCCAGGGCCACGGCTCTCAGGGCTGCTGGCGGCGCCGGAACAGGCCCCGCCGCTCGAGCGACGACTTCAACTCCTCGAACGCGGCGTCGACCTCGTGGCCGCAGGCATCCAGGTCGGTGTACGGGGTGGACCGGTCCGGGCGGGGCAGCGGGGTCATCCGGAGCCACCGCTGGTCCCACAGGAGCTCCACGGCGGCCTCCCACCGCAACCGGGCGGTCCACCGGGTGACGTGCTCCCGTTCGGCGGCCGCCTCCCGCCGCTGCTCGGCGGCCAGCAGTTCCGCGCGCAGCTGTTCGGCCCGCTGTTCGTCCCGCTCGCGAAGCCGGTCCACCGCGTCGGTGACCAGCCCGCAGATCTCCTTGTAGGCGTCGGCCGCCGAGGTCGGCTCGGTCATCAGGTCCGTCCTCCCAACCCCGCGTTCACCTGCGGGGCTCCCCCGCTGGAGCCGGCCGCGCCACCACCGCCGGAGTCGGCATCGGCACCCCCGGCCGCGCCGAGGTCGACCTCGCAGGGGATCAGCACCTGGGGCCCGGTCGAGGCGGACCGGTCGAAGAACAGGCCCCGCTGCGGCCGGGGGGACCAGGAGATCACCTGGTTGGCGGCGAGGCTACCCAGTTCCTGGCCGTGCACGTCGAGCGCGACGAAGGCGCCGATGTCGTCCAGCCCGCCCCCCAGCAGCAGCGCGTTCCGCAGCCGGGAGGTGGCCCGCCACCAGCTGAGCACATGGGTGCGCCGTTCGGGACCGTGCCGGAGCAGCGCCTTCAGGTCGTCCAGGCCGGTCCGCATCCCGGTGCCCCGCTCCTCCAGCCTCGGCAGCGCCGCGTCCGCCCCGAACAGCAGCAGGTAGTGGTGGCCGGTGGGCCCGCCCTCCCCGGTGACCTCGGCCGCCGCACCGGCCAACACCTCGGTGACCGCACCGGCCTCCCGGTAGTCGACGCAGCCCGCGCCCTCCCGCCTCCCCCGATCGTCGGACAAGGCCGCCGCCAGCGCCCGCACCGCGTCCCTCGCACCGTCCACGAAGCACAGCAGCGTGAACCGGACCTCCTCCCGCCCGTGCTGGCGGGACAGGGACATCGCCGCGGCGGACAGCACCCGGAGGGCGTCCTCCCGCGCGGAACCGAGCACCGCCAGGTTGCGTCCCGGCGTCGGTTCCAACGGCAGCCGCGCCGCGCTGCCCGCCACGTCGATCACCTGCCCCAGCAACGCGACCGGTCCACCCCCGGTCGGGGGCCCCTCCGACCCCAACGCCTGGTAGTCGGGCAGGTCCGAGAGCGCGGGCACCCGGCTGCCGTCGAAAAGGGTGGGTTCCCGCGAGCCGGGGGAGGACCGCCACATCTCCCCCTGGAGGCGGTCGAAGGTGCCCCTGCTCGTGGAGTCGGGAATGCGGGCCACCTCGTTGCCGTGCGGGACACCGGAATCGTGGTTGATGACCGCGTGCCAGCGGGGGATCTCCATCGCGGCCAGGTTCGTCTCCGTCAACACCCGCCTCGCCTTGGGCAGCGCGATCCGCATGATGAACTGTTCGAAGATCGCCGGCTTGCCCCAGAACGCCTCGATGCCCGACACGTCCTGACTGGACAGGACGAGGTGGATGCCCTGCGAACGTCCCCGGCGCGCCACGTCCTCCAGCAGCGCCGCCGCCTCGTGGGTCACCTCGTCCCGCTCGGCGAAGAGGTACTGGAACTCGTCGATCACGGCGACGATCCGGGGCCACCTGCCCTCCGGGTCCTCCGCCCGCAGCTCCTCCAACTTCGTGACCTCGTGCAGCTTGGCCCGGTTCGCCCGGCGGCGCATCTCCTCGGCGAGGAAGCGCAGCAGCGCCAGCCCGAACTCGCGGTCCTGGTTGACGTTCACCCCGACCAGCCGCGCGTGCGGTAACCAGCTCGGATCCTTGCGCCCCGGCGCGAACTGGGCGAACGACACCCCCTCCTTGAAGTCGAGCAGGTACAGCTCCAGCTCGTCCGGGGAGTAACGGGCGGTCAACCCACCCAGCAGGGCGTACAGGAAGTTGGTCTTGCCGGAACCACTCGGCCCGCCGATGAGGGCGTGCGGAGCGGTGTCACCGAGCGAGACGTAGACCGGTTCCCCGTCGTGGTGACCGACCGGCGCCTGCACCCCGGAGCTGGAGCGGTAGCTCCACCGCTCCCCCGGTAGCAGGTCGTCGAACGTGCAGACCCGACTGCGGCGGTTCACCATCTCGTCCGCGATCGCGGCACACGCCCGGGGAACCAGTTCCCGGGGCAGCGGCGGGTCCGGGGTGACGGTGACGTGCGCGCCCGTCATCGTGCACCGCGCCGTCTGGTCATCGCCGAGCCGCAGCGACTCCACGGCGCTGTTCACCGTCACCGGCAGGTCGACCAGGACCAGCACCACCCCGCACGACAACCCGTTCCTGGCGATGCGCTGGAGCTTCTGCTGCTGCTCCTCCTTCAACGCCGAGCGGTTCCCGAACAGCACGGCGACCCGCCACGGTTCCTTGCGGCGCCCGGTCTCGGCGCTCAACGCGCCCAGCGACGGCCGCCCGTCCACGAGGACGCTGGTGTGGATGCGCCGGATGTGCTCGGCCAGCTCGTCGAGCAGGTCGTGGGGCCTGGCCGGATCGTGCACCGTGAGCAGCCCCGCCCTGGCCAACGGGTACAGGCCGGGCAGCGACCCGGTGAGCTGGCCGACGTCCCACACGTGCAGGTGCACCAGCCCCGGCTGGAAGTGGCTGAACACGCGCAGCAGCAGCGCCTCCACCAACGTCTCGGCCGTGATCCGCGACTTCGGCGTCGAACTGATGTGCAGGTGCGCGCCGTCCAGCAGCGGCACGGCCACCGGGAACGGAGGCGAACCGGGGACCGCGTCCACCGTCGCCGTCCCCACCCGCCACAACTGCGGGGTGCCGCCCCCCTCCACGGTGCCGTCGCTGGTCCCGGGGCGCCCCAACCACTCCCCCGGGGCGGCACCGGCCGCCCCCGGTGCGTTCCGCCGCACCAGGTCGGCCAACCGCTCCGGACCCTGGGTCGTCCACGGGCGGAACACCTCGTCGCGTTCGGCGACGGCGTGGTCGAGGACCGGGCGCAACGACCGGTTCGGCAGGCACCGGGTGAGCGTCTCGTCGGTCGGGACCCGGTCCACCCCGGTCTCCCGCAGCCACAGCTCGAACATCAGCCGCGCGTGGTCGAGCGAGGCCGCCGACAGGCGG
>NZ_AGVX02000113.1 GCF_000239155.1 Actinoalloteichus spitiensis RMV-1378 | reverse complement strand
CGCTGGCCACGGCGAACCAGGACCTCCGCGACAGCGGCGAGGTGGCGCGGCGGGCCAGGGCGGACCTCGACACCGCCCGCCAGCGGGTCGACCAGCACCTCGCCGCATCGACGTCGCCGCACGTGGACGCCATCGCGGCGGCCACCGGCGAACTGGCAGCGATCCGCGCCCAGATCAGCGCGTTGACGAGGCTGCGGGCGCCGCACGACCAGCTGAGACGGCTGGAACGTGACACCGAGCGGGACGCGCGGGCACTTCAGGAGATGAGGGAACGCCACCTCCGGCTGTCGGCGCAGCTGGTGCGCCCCGGGGACGCGTTGGAACGGCTCAACTCCCTGTTCCGCCAGATCGTGCACGCGTTCGACCTGCCGTGGGCCACCGGTCGTGCCCGCCTGGACCCGGAAACGTGGACACCGTTGGTGGACGACCAGGACTTCGGGCAGCGCGGTGGTGGATCACGCACCGCGGTGTCCGTGGCCTACAGCCTGGCGCTGCTGTTGTACGCGTTGGAGCAGCCCACCGACTTCCACCTCCCGCACCTGCTGATCCTGGACTCCCCGCAGAAGAACCTCGGCGGAAACTCGCACGACCAGGCGCTCGCGGCCCGCATGTACGGGTGGATGGCCGACTACCTCCAGGACCGCGCGAGGACGCTCAGCGGCACGACGAGCGGACGGCGGTACCGCGACTTCCAGTTGATCATCGTCGACAACGGCATCCCCGCTGAGGTGCGGGACAGGTTCCACCCCACCGTCACCTTCGACGACGACACCGGCTTCATCCGCGACCTGGAGCACCCGCACGGGCCCCCGGTGCCCGCCGAACAGTTGAGGTTCGGCGACGACGGGGAGACCGAGCTCGGCTCGACCGCCTGAGCGGCACCAGGCCCTCCGGACCCACCGACGCGGGGTTGAACGGGCCTGGGGCGTGGAAGGAGTGGCCCAGCCCGGGAGCGGGACGGTGTCGACGGGAGTGCGTCCACCTCACCAGGCCATACCCGTCGTCCCCTGGAACGCGGCCGGCACCCCGATCGGCGCCGCCGCTGTCCTGGCGCGCGGTGTGCCGTGCCCGAAGCGGGAACGAGCCGGGTCACCCCCGGTCCGCGCGCACGAGGACTCCCGGTCGTCATCCCCGCCCGCCGCCGGCCAGCCGGGTGCCGAAGCGCCGGCACTGCTCGCGCATCGAGGCTGGTTCCTCGATGGTGAAGTCCGCGTCGACGAGCGCGAGGTGAAGGACGAGCCACTGCCACGACTCGAGCATGAGCACGATCCGGGTGCGGTGGGCGTCGAGCGGGGTGAGGTCGGTGTACTGGTGGCGCAGGGCGTCCGCGACCGTCGCGACCGGCGCTTCGACCGTGACCACCACCCGCTGCCGGTCGCGGGTCACGGCCTGGCGCACGTGTTCCACGCCTCCCCCTGCGGGAAGGGGGCGGGGGCGGAAGCTCCGGCCCGCGTCCCTGGCATCGGAGATGCGGTCGACCCGGAAGACGCGCCAGGCGTCGGGGCCCAGGTCCCAGGCCAGCAGGTACCAGCGGTGGAGCAGGTGCACCTGCCGGTGGGGTTCGACCCGGCGGCTGCTGGTGGTCCCGCGCGCGTTGGCGTAGTCGAAGGCCACGAGGTGGGAGCGTTGGATGGCCGTGCCGAGGGTCCGCAGCGTTTCCGTGCTGGTGCTCGGCGCCACCGTCTGGTCGGTGTCCAGGCTGGCCCGCAGGGCAGCCACCCGGGGACGGAGCCGGGCCGGCAGGTACTGGTCGACCTTGCCGTAGGCGCGGGTGGCGGCCGCGTCGAGGCTGCCGTGTTCGGCGCTGCCGGTGGCGGCGAGGGCGGCGAGGGCGAGGAGGGTCGCGGCGGCCTCGTCGTCGTCCAGCAGGAGCGGAGGCATCGAGTTGCCGGTGGCCAGCCGGTAGTAGCCGCCGGGCCCGGGTTGGGCCTCGACCGGGTAGCCGTAGCCGCGGAGGCGGTCGATGTCGCGGCGGAGGGTGCGGGGGCTGACATCGAGGTGCCGGGCGAGTTCCCCGCTGGTGAACGCCCTGCCGGTCTGGAGGGCGGCCAGCAGGGCCAGGGAACGCTCGGTCACGTCGGCCATGTCCACAGTCTCGCCCGGGAAGCGGCCAGAATCCGGCCACATCTGCTCGTACGGTCTCCCGCATGTCGCAGCAGCGCAACATTCGGGTCCGGGGCGCTCGGACGAACAACCTGAAGTCCCTCGACGTCGACGTGCCCCGGGGGCAGCTCGTCGTGTTCGTCGGGCTGTCCGGCTCGGGAAAGTCGTCCCTGGTGTTCGACACCATCGCGGCCGAGGCGGGCCACCAGTTGAACGAGACGTTCCCCCCGTTCGTCAGGAACCGGTTGTCGAAGTGGACCCGCCCGGAGGTCACCGAGATCAGCGGCCTGTCCCCGGCCGTGGTCATCGGGCAACGGCGGGTCGGCGGGAACTCCCGTTCCACCGTCGGCACCTACACCGACGCCTGGTCCTACCTGCGGCTGATCTTCTCCCGCGTCAGCACCCCCCACGTCGGGGAGTCCAACCGCTTCTCCTTCAACGACCCCACGGGCATGTGCCCCACCTGTTCCGGGCTGGGGGAGGTGGTGGTGACCGCCGTGGACCGCATGGTCGACATGGACAAGTCACTCGAGGACGGCGCGGTCCGACTTCCCGGGTTCGTGCAGGGGGGCTACTGGCACAACCTGTACGCAGACATCGGCTCGTTCGACGCCACCACACCACTCCGCGACTGGAGCGAGGACCAACGGCAGGCCCTCCTCTACGGCGGGGAGCACGCCGAACGGCTCGACCCGCGCCCACCGAAGGGCTTCGAAGGGGTGGTCGAACGGTTCGAGCGCATCTACCTGAACACCTCGGAGGACCTGTCGGAGCGCAAACGGGAGACCTTGGCCAGGTTCACCCGGTCCGACCCGTGCCCCGACTGCCACGGCGACCGGCTCAACGAGGAGAGCCGCTCCGCGACCGTCCTCGGCCGCACCATCGGCGAGATGGCCCGGATGGAGGTCAGCGACCTCGCCGACCTCGTCACCGGAGTGACCGAGCCGAGCGTGCGGCCAGCGGTCGCCGCCCTGAAGGACCGGTTGGACGCCCTGGTCACCATCGGCCTCGGCTACCTGCACCTCGGCCGGCCCACGCCGACGCTCTCCGGCGGGGAGTCGCAGCGCATCAAGACGGTGAAGCACCTCGGCAGCAGCCTGATGGAGATGCTGTACGTCTTCGACGAGCCCACCGTCGGCCTCCACCCGCACGACGTGTCGGCCATGATCACCCTGCTCCGGCAACTGCGCGACAAGGGCAACAGCGTCCTCGTCGTCGAGCACGACCCGGCGGTGATGGCCGCCGCCGACCAGGTCGTCGAGATCGGTCCCAGGGCCGGCGAACACGGTGGGGCCCTGGTCTTCCAGGGGCCGTTCGCCGAACTGGGCGCGGCCGGAACCGCCACCTCGGTCGAACTCTCCCGCACGCGTCGACCGCGGGAGGAGCCGCGCACCCCGACCGGGCACGTCGTCGTCGCCGACGCCCGCCGCAACAACCTGCGGCAGGTGACCGTCGAGATCCCCACCGGGGTGATGACCGTGCTCACCGGGGTCGCCGGGTCCGGCAAGTCCAGCCTCGCCCGGGAACTCGTCGACCAGCACGACGCGATCGTCATCGACCAGCGGCCCGTCAGCACCAGCCGCCGGTCCACCCCCATCACCTACACGGGGGTGGCCGCGCCGATCCGGAAGTTGTTCGCCCGGCGCAACGACGTCGCCGCGAGCCTGTTCAGCGCCAACTCGGAAGGCGGCTGCCCGGACTGCGGCGGGGCCGGCGTCATCTACACCGACCTGGCCTTCATGGACGGCCAGGAAACCGTGTGCGAGACCTGCCAGGGGCGCGGGTTCACCCCCGAGGTGCTGCGGTACACCGTGGACGGGCTGTCCATCGCCGACGTGGAGGACCTGACGATCGAGGAGGCGATCCGACGGTTGCCGGACCGGGCGGTGACGAAGGCCCTGAGCAACCTCGACCGGGTGGGCCTGGGGTACCTGCGGCTCGGGCAGCCGCTCTCGACGCTGTCGGGCGGGGAGTGCCAACGGGTGAAGGTGGCCAAGGAACTGCGGGAGGCCAGCACGCCCACCCTCTACGTGCTCGACGAGCCGACGACCGGGCTGCACCTCGCCGACATCGACACGTTGCTCGGTCTCCTCGACGACCTGGTGGAGCACGGGCACGGCGTCGTGGTGATCGAGCACAACCTGGACGTGATCCGCCACGCCGACTGGTTGATCGACCTGGGGCCAGGGCCGGGCCGGCACGGGGGCCGGGTGCTCTACGAGGGGCCGGTGACCGGAGTCGGCGACACCCCGACGGGACGAGCCCTGCGGGAGGCGTTCCCGTCCTGAGGGCGGAGTGCGCGAGCGTTCGCCGTGGACGGCCGGTGCCGCGCGGGGGACAGGCCTGCGGTGCTGTGTCGCTCCCGAGATACGGGTTCTCGGGTGGGTGTGGGATCGACGCCATCCCGAAGCTCAGCTTCAGTAAAGGAGCTGTGTGCAGAAGCGAACGGCCCTAGGCGGGCTGCTGACTTCCGCTTACTTTCGGTGATAGTCGGAGGTGAACCCACCCCCGACATCGAATCCGAAGACAGTCGGAGGTTGACACTGATGGAAGACACCACGAAGGACGAAATGTCGGACTACACCCCGCCCGCAGTGCTCGACGCGGGTGCCGCGCGTGAGGTCACGCTCGGGATCATGAAGTTCGACTCGGTGGACGACACCCAGTACAAGCACTCCTGACCAGGGACTTCAGGGGCGTCGCGTGCGCGGCGCCCCTCCCGCCCCTGCTGTGATGAGGAGTGAGCAGATATGCGCTGGAGCACAGGATGGTACGGCCGCCAACTGGCTTGCTGGCGGCCTCGGCAGGGTCGGCTCCTCGCGGACCTCGCCATGTGGCAATGCGGCTGGCCTGCTGGTCAGGTACGGACAGCGACAGGACGGAATGTCAGTCTGGCCGTCATCGGTGACTGCGGAGCCGATGACGAACACCTCGACAGCGGGCTGGCAGCCGTGACGAATCAAGACTGGCCTTCGCTGACGAAGTGGCCCGGTTCCTATCTCGTGGTAGCGCGCACCGGGGCCACTTTGGCGGTGATCGGAGACCTGTCCACCCAGCACCCGGTTTACTGGTGCTCGGCCGAGTCCGGTCTATGGTGGTCGACGTCAGCGATCGCGCTCGCGTCGATGAAGTCACTGCCGGTGGATCGAGTCAGCCTGGCCGCCAGGCTTGCCTGCGCGCAACCAGAAGTTCTGGGCAGCCGATCGCTCTTCGAAGGTGTTCACCGAGTGCCGTCAGGGCATTTGCTGCTCGTTAATCCAGACCGGGCGAGCACGATCCGCTACGAGCCGAGCAAGTACCCCGTGCACTCGGTTCAGGACGCTGCCTCGAAGGTCCGGGTGTCACTGGAGGACGCGGTGGACGCGCGCCTGGACGGACGTCCAGTAAGTGCTGACCTCGCTGGGCTTGACTCGACGACATTGGTCTGTCTCGCGGCCCGACGGAACCCAGTACACGCTGTCACGTTCGCGAACCGCCGGCTACGTGATGACGACGAATACTACGCCACCCGCACAGCCCGTGCGGTGGGGTCAGTACGCCATACTCTGGTCGAGGGCGGTCCTTCGGCAGTCTATTACCACGCCTGCTGCATCGACCTCGAATCGCTGCCACTGACGGATGCTCCGCACGCCTATGTGGTCACCGCTTCGATCAAACGAGCTGTTCTTGGTGCCGTCGCCGTGCCCGGAGGCGTTCACTTCACTGGCTCCGCCGGGGATGGAGTGCTGGCGACTGGCTCGGCATACCTGGCGGACCTCGTGCGGACCCGCCGCTATGGCTTGGCGCTTCGACACATGCTGGGTCACGCGCGCCTTCGTAGCCGTTCTCCCTGGCGGGTCCTACGCCAGCACTGGCCGGCAGCCCACGGCGACCTCCGGCGCGCGTGGCACGCGTGCGCCCGGGATTTGAGGTCCCCACCCCGCCCTTGGGAGCCCCAGGCCGCCAGACCTGTCTCGTGGACTCCGCTACTCGCGACAGCGGACTGGATGGGCCGACGGGCGCGAGCTGACCTGGCTGATGCTTTCGACGAAGCCGCAGAAGGGCTGACCGACTCACCACCCTCACTCGCGGACTGGAGCGATCGACAGCACCTGGTAGATATTGCAGGTGACATCGCTGGCTGGCGGGAGCTAGCCCTGCACGATCACGGTGTCGAGCTGGCAGCGCCGTTTCTTGACAACGGCGTCATTCGTGCCTGTCTCACAGTTCCAGCTGAGCAGCGCGGCTCACCCGATCAGTACAAGCGTCTGCTGACCAATGCGTTCTCGGGAGCCGAGATCGTGCCCGACTTCGTCCTTAACCGCCACACCAAGGGCGGGTTTGACGGGGTGTCCTACGGCGGCCTGGTCTCCCACGCTGAAGGGCTTCGGCGGCTGCTCGGCTCCTCCTCATGCTTGGCTGATCTCGGGCTTCTCACTCCGGGGCACGTGACGGACACCCTGGGACGCGCGGTAACCGGTCTGCCGCTGGCAGCCGGTGCCTTGCACCTCGTTACCGCTGCCGAGGTCTGGCTTCGCCAGCTCGATACCGCACAGTCCTGGTGGGAAAGGATGCCTCATGCTGCGCCTGCGGGCTGACGTCCACCACGCCCTGACCGGGGAGGGAGGAGCACTACTCGACGAGCGCACGGGCCGCTGGACGTATCTGAGTCCTAGCGCCTCCATGGCGCTGAGGGCGCTGCTGCACAGCGACAGCATGGAACAGGCTTCTCGGGTCTACGCCGACCGGTACGGAGTGGATCCGCTCGTCGCGCGGAGTGACCTGGAGCAGGTGGTGGACGCCGTGCGCGGCCTCCTCCACCAACACCGCACAAGCGTCCGGCGACGCCGGTGGTGGTCACGATGACCACGATGGAGGCTTACCACCCAGGCAGGGCGGCACCCTCGTGGAGGGCCCAGATCGCGGTGTTGGTGGGAATCGCCACTGCGCTGGTCGCTCTGCGTCTTCCGTTGCGTGTCGCCACCAGTCTCTGTCGATGGACGAGGCGACGAGAATGCCGAAGGATCAGCGCCAGGCAGGCCGCTCGCCTGGTGGCTGCCGTGAGATGGACGGCTCGCCGCTGGCCGGGGCGCTTCGCGTGCCTGGAAACCTCCCTTGCCACGGTCCTGGCTGCCCGGATCCTCGGGCTGGACCTCCAGTGGGCACTCGGGGTTCGATTCAGCCCACCGCCAACCTCGTACCACGCCTGGGTGCACCAGCCAGGTCACGGACCTGCGGGGGAGTACACGGTAGGCGGATGGCACTACCACTGCGTCCTCGTCATCTGAAGGCTAAGTATCGCGGCACGGAGGACCCGCTGAGATCTGAGCACTACCCGTGGTGCACAGTAGATTACTGAAGGCAACGAGGAGGATAACGTGGTGACTATCGCCCCTAGCGTCGCTTCTATCGCGGAAGCAATACCGGAAACCCACTACTCCCACCACGATGGACGCGGCCACACTCCGATGCGGTCGAACCCACTGGTGATCCACCGCGAACTCACGCTCCTGGACGTTCACCCGGCCCAGCGCGTGTGCGAGATCGGCACCGGCTCCGGGTACTCCGGGGCGCTGTTGTCGTCCCTGGTCGGTGAGGACGGCCGAGTGGTCAGCGTGGACATCGACCCTTACCTCGTGCAGTGGGCACGGTGTGCCCATCGCGAGCGTGGAGTGCGGAACGTCAGGTGCGTGGCGGGGGACGGGCGTCAAGGATTCGCGGCCGAGGCCCCCTACGATCGCCTCGTCGCATGGTGCACGCCACCGCACCTGCCGAAGTCGTGGGTCGACCAGTTGAAGACCGGCGGCGTCATCGTCACACCGCTTCCGGTGGCGCAGGTCCCCCAGATCACGGTGGTCGCTGAGATTCTGGTCGACGAGGATCGGACACCGCGAGTCCGGCGTGTCCTGCACGGCGGCTACATGGAGACCGTGTCCAGTCCCTGCGATCCGGACACGCCCACCCGTCTCGTCGACTGGGAGTACCGCCTCCCCTCGGCCGCGTGGATATCAGTCGGGTGGCGGGATGAGGACAACGAGCTGCGGGACGGTGCGCGCACGGCACTGGACAGGCTCTTGGCCGAGTCCTCGATCCGCGTGACAGCCGGGGAAGACATCGACTGGGGAAGTTGGAGGACCTGGGCGGCTGCCACCGACGACCACCACCTGACCGCTGTCGGCTGGCCCTCGGGTGGGATCGCGGTGGGCCACAGCACTGCGGAATCCATTGCCGTCCTTCGCTACGACGGAATGATCCTGGCTGATCGTCGGGCATCACCGTCCTTGCGGGTGGTGCGGGACTGGTTCCAGGAATGGGACCGGGCTGGACGGCCGGCCGTCGAGGAGTACGAGGGCACGCTGTCCCCCCAGCAGGATGGATGGAGGTTGCGGCTCTCCCGCTAGGGAGGCAGGGGGTCAACGGCTCGCGATTCGAGCAACAAGATCCACCAGGATGTCACCTGCATGCTGGTGCGGGGAGTCCAGCACCTGCCTCCACATGCTCAGCACATCACCCGAGTTCCGCCGCAGCCACTCAGCCAACCGGCGCGGAGGAGTACTGGTGCTCAGCTCGGGGGAGGGCGGCAGTGCCGAATCAATCTGGGCGAGGGTGTCCGCCAGCCACCACGACAGCAGCCTGCGAGCAACCTCCTCGTACTCGCCCGCAGGATAGAACCGCATGGTGTGGGCGATGACGACATCTATCTCAGTTTGGATGAGGCGACGGACTCCTTCACGAGGCTCCCGCTGGTGCAGGAGCGAGAGTCTCGAAAGTGTGCGGGCGCTGTCCTCAGCCAGTTCACCTACACGAGGCTTCGGCGCGATCCACACCATTCCCGCTGGTGTGAACAGTACGTGGTCGGGATCCAAATTCCCCCAGATCGGATGTCGATCGCGGGGGACCGGCAGCATGGAGAGCACGCGTTCGGCGAGGTAGGCGATGAGAGCGCGTGCCGTGGCGAAACCATCGGAATCTGTTCTACTGACGAGGAGGGCCATCCGCGCGAGTCGGAGCTGGACAGAGCGTATTGGTGAGTCCTCCGTGTTCGGAAGACCGCTCAGAACGGTTGGCCCCAAACCGGCGAGCTTAGTCGCAGTGGCCAGGACTGCTCGTGTGACGGCAAGGCCTCGGGCGAGCGCAGTGTCCCACCTGTACCCACGGATTCGTGGCATCAGCAGCACGGTTTTCGATGCCGCTTGAGCACGTGGCACGATCAGCCCTAGGCGATGGACCCTCTTCACGTGGCGTAGCAGGCAGAGTCGTCTTTCCTCGCCAACAGCGTCACCTTCGAGCGGTCCACCGTACTTCGCGATCAGCCTCGTTGAGGTGTCGGAGCGGTGCACGCCGAGTTCGACGCAACGGTGGGTCCAGCCCGGAAGGAAACTTCCGACGTCGATCCTGGCTTCCGGCCACATCTCTTCAGCTGCTACCAGCGCGGGATTACGGGCCTGGTCGCTGTAGGTCAACATGAACAGAAGCTAGATCTCGCAGGCCTTTCTGAACTGGCAATGATGTAGGAGTGATCAAGCTCGGGCCATCTCAGTGCACTCGGACGTCGAAGTCGCCCTGCCGAGTAGTAGGAACGGATGAGTCATTGCGAGGTCTGGTGTTGACCAAGCTTCGCCAATGCACTTCGTGGTGACCACCGAGTCAGCTCAGAGGGTCCCGCTCCCAACAACGAAGCGTCGCTCGGAGGTTGTCCTGCGCAAGCGTTGAACTGGCAGAGAATTGGCAGTCTTATCACGATTCACCATCGTGGCACTAGTCTGTGATCAACGGGCAGCGTTGTTGGTCACGACGGGGAGGCGCCATGTCCGATCGCCAGGGAGTTGGTCAACGGGTGGCCCAGCAGCGCAAGTTGCGCGGCATGACACAGGCCGCCCTCGCACGCCGTACCGGATTCTCCACGTCCACCATCAGCAAGGTCGAGCGCGGGCAGATGCCAGCTTCGGAGCAGTTTGTCGCGCTGTCGGCACGTGAACTTCGCGTGCCGCCGGTCGAACTGCTCGGTCAGCCTCGGGAGACCCGGCACCCGACGGATCGTGAGACTCGAGCAAGTGTCGCGGACCTTCGCCGGGCCCTGGTTCGTTACGACGCGGCGCCCGAGGACGATGTCGTTCCCCGAAGCGTCGACGAGCTGGCGGCCGAAGTCGCCACAGTGAGTGCCCACCGACACGCCGCACGACTGGACCAGGTCGGGGCGCTGGTTCCGGGGCTGCTTACTGAACTGCGGAGGGCAGCGGAGCGAACCAGCGATGCTTCGGTGCGGGAGCGCGTTTATGGGCTGATGGCCGAGGCGTACTACGCCGCAGGCCAAATGTTGTACAAACTTGGGTACGCGGATCTGTCATCACTCGCGGTCGACCGTTACGAGTGGGCAGCTGCACGGTCAGGTGACGAGCTCGCCGTACTCGTTGGTCACTACCAACGAGCCGGTGAGCTGATCGTGATCAGCGAGTGGGCTGCGGCGCTGTCGTTGTTGGATAGGAGCCGCGCCCACCTTGTCGACGGTGACGAGTACCGCCGTAGCCCCGCCGCGACGTCCGTGTGGGGGAACCTGCACCTCAAGTCGGCACTGGCTTTGGCGAGGTCCGGCGACTTGACCGCAGCGGACGAACATTGGAGGGAAGCTCAAGAAGCTGCTCAGCTCCTCGGGGAGGATCGCGACGATTACCGCCTGGCCTTCGGGCCTACGAACGTCGCGATCTGGTCGGTGTCGTTGGCAGTTGAGGCCGGGGACGCCACCTCTGCCCGTGTCCGTGCGCAGAAGGTTCGCGTCCCCAGACACGCCCCTGCGGAGCGGGTTGGTCGGTACTGGATCGATCTGGGGCGCGCGGCGCTTTTGGATGGCGATCGTGAGCATGCGGTCGCGTGTCTGCACCGTGCACGGGAGGTCTCGCCGCAACAAACACGGCATCACCCGATGGTGCACGAGACTTTGCGGGTGCTCGCGACATCACGTCGGGGCTCCGATCCCGTGGCACGCCTCGCGACTTGGGCTGGCGTCTCGGTCGGTTGACCGAATCGATTTCCTTCCCGTCCGCTCCATTCGACGACCGGGGCTGCACCTCGCCGACATCGACACGTTGCTCGGTCTCCTCGACGACCTGGTGGAGCACGGGCACGGCGTCGTGGTGATCGAGCACAACCTCGACGTGATCCGGCACGCCGACTGGCTGATCGACCTGGGGCCGGGCCGGCCGGCACGGGGGTGGCCAGGGGAGGAGGGCTACCCCGGCCTGCTCGGTTCGACCTGCCGCCGCGTGAGGTGGTGGGTGCTCTCGTGGTGGGCACGGTCGCGCCAGGGTCGGGGAGGAGTCCGGCGCCGGGTGACCTGGAGCAGGTCACCCGGCGCGGTGCCAGGACGGTCAGTAGCGCTTGTTCTTGATCGCGGTGATGAAGCGAGTGAAGGCGGCGTTGTCAACGATGAGAACGCCGCCAGTACGATTCTTGCTGTCGCGGATGCCGACGAGGCCTGGAGTGCGAAGGTATCGATATACTGTTGCCGGTTCCCGCTACCGCAGGATGACCTGCCCCGGCGGGGAAAGGTCGTCATCATCCTGCGATCGAAGTGCCGCCCGGGCCGCGCGAGCTGGGCGGTCTTCTCAGCCGAGCGCACTTTGATCAGAGTTTGAGGTCGAGGCTTCCTTGTTTCACGGTTGCCACGAAGTTGGCAAAGGTACGGGTGTTCAGGATGAGCATGCCAGCTTCTCGATTCTTCGTGTCGCGGATGGCAACGACGTTGCTACCAGTCCCGACTTCGACACAGTTGGCCGATCCGCCACCGCTGTGACTCGACTTGTACCATCCAGTTATCACCGTGAATCCTCCAGTTCGTCAATCGTTCGGATCGGGATGGAGATTTCGGTTCCCTCGTTGCGTGCCGTGCTCGAAGGTGGTGCTCCAGCTGGTGGTGTAGTCCTTGTCAAGCCATCGTTCACGGCTGCCGTGCTGCCCATACGGCGCCTTGAGTTTCATCGGTCAGGGAGATGAGGTGCTGGAGGCGAATGCAGGTGGCCTAGTTGTTCTGTCCGGTGTAGTTGAGGGCAGAACAACTAGGGCCAGTTGTCAGTAACGCTCGTTCTTGACCGCAGTGATGAAGCGGGTGAAGGAGGTGGTGTCCACGATGAGAACGTCTCCGTCGCGGTTCTTGCTGTCGCGGATGCCGACGAGGTTGGGGGCGGAGCCGACTTCGACGCATTCACCTCCGCCGCCATTGGAGTATGTGCTGGTGCGCCAGCGGTGGAAATCTACCCGCATGTGTTTCCCTTCTTCTGCTGGAGTAGGCGTGATATCAGTTTCCTGGTCTCGGAGCAATCCATAGCCGCTTCTTGGATGATGTGGAACGCGTCCACGTGGCGTTGAACCGCTGCTGACTCCTCCGCGTAGTCGCCCCGGTTGAGGGTCTCGAAGTAGACGACGTCGTCGAGATGCTCCTCTCGAAAGCCAAGTACGACGAACTCACTTCCCAACGCGGGATGGGCGCCTGCTCCGGTCGGGAGCACCTGGATGCGAACGTGCGGCAGCTCAGCCAGCTCGAGCAGTCGCCGAAGCTGTCCCCGCATGACCTCCGGCCCTCCGACCGCACCGTGCAGCAGGGGTTCCCACAGCACGGCGTGGACGTGGAGGGGATTCGTCGACGTCAGCCTCTGCTGACGTGTCTCCCGGATGAAGGATCGCTGGCGGGAGACCTCCGCCTTCGGTTTGGGTAGCCAGTTCTCGCTGAGTGCGGCGAAGTAGTCGCCGGTCTGGAACAGCCCGGGCACGAGTTGTGCCTTGAAGATCCGCACCGAGGACGCTTCGTCCTCCAGTTCGATGAGGTCCTGGGCGGCGTCCCACAGGACGTCGCTGTACTGCGACCACCAGCCGCCTTCCTGTGCGGTGGTGACGGCGGCGAACAGGCGGTCGCGGTCGCGTTCGGGCACGCCGTAGGTCAGGGCCAAGGCAAGGGTCTCGACGCTGGTGGGTGCCTGGACCGCGTGCTCGATGCGGGAGATCTTCGATGGCGACCACTTCAGCTGTTTCGCAGCCTCCGTGGCTTTGAGCCCCGCCGACTCACGCCACTTGCGCAGCTCCCGGCAGACCCGTCGCATTCGGACTCCTGCGCGGTACTCGGACACCCGATCTCCTCCCCGTACGCCCGACCGAGCGTACGACAGGCTGGCACTTCCTCCGACCCCTTACTCCTTATGGGTCATCTCGTGCAAATTGCGCGTCAGTACTCTTGCGCCGCAGTGTCCATGTGGGCAAGGTGGCATGCGCCACAGTGTCCTGTCCGCAAAGAGGAGGAGGGGTCGGGCCAACTTTCCACGGCCGCCCGACCCCTCCTGACGAGAGGAACCGAAGCATGCACCACGATCCCGTCTCCCCGGCCATGCTACTGGGCGTGATCGACTCGCCTCCCGATACGGGGGCGGAACGCGGAAAGCCCGCTGCGCTCCCCGGGTCTCCTGCGATGTCCGGTGTCGCCACGCCCGTCGCCTGCGCCGACGAACGGTCAGGGGGTGATCAGGCGCCCGGGCGTCACAGCTGCCTCGCCCTCGACCTCGCTCGCCGCACGGGTGGTGCGGGTGCGGCACGCTGCGTCCGCCGCTGCCGCCACGATTCGGGTTCCGTCGTGAGCGGGCGTCCTGGCTCCGGGTGGCACCACCGCCACACCGCCCCGGGACTTCCACCCGGTCCGAATCCGCACGGCGCCCGTGGCCTCCCGCTCGCCCCGGCTGAGCAGCTCCGCCCGGGGTGGACGACGGTGCTGCGCGGCGTGTTGCCCGCACCTCGCCAGCAGCACTCAGCGGAAGGGGTGCGGCATGGTTCTTGAGATGGCGCTCGGCGCCCTGGTCGCGCTGGTCGGGCTGTGGACGGTCGAATGGCTCGACCGGTGGTTCGGGCAGCCGCTCCGGATGGCGTCACGGGTGCGGCGTGTCCGCCGGACCACTCGGCAGGCCTTGGCCACGGTCGGTCGAACCCGCCCGGCCAGCACCCGTCACCCCTCCCGAGCTACCGGGCGTTCGTCGGCCCGCTAGCTCTCGCTGGTCGTCCTCGACGGCCAGTCCTCGCCGCTCCGCACGTACCTCGTTGACGGGCCGAGCGCGTCCCTGCGGTTCCTGGTCGGCGTCGCGGCCAGCTCCGCTTCTCCCTCATCCCGCGCGTCCGGCGCGGGCTCTCCTGCTCCCCGAGGATTCTCCGTGATCGTGCACGCCCTCATCCACACCATCGTCTCGTTCCTGATCGCCCTCTTAGCCCTGGTCCTCGTCGTCGGCGCGGTCGCCCTGCACCTGGCTGCCTTCGGGAGTGCCCCGCAGCCCTGGTACCAGGCGGCGGACACCGTGGTCCAGGCGCTGACCGGCTCCCTGAAAGCCCTGCTGTACGGACTCGTGCCGTGACCGGGACCGTGGCCGACCCGGGGGAGGCGGTCACCGTCGTGCTTCCCCCGCTCACCGGTCGCGCCCGGCGGGTCCGCCCCTACGTGATGGAGGCCTGGAGTGATGGACGCGGCGGCGAGGAAGGCCCTGGACGCGGTACCCGAGTTGGCGGCGGTCTACGCGTTGACCCGGCGCGGGTGGCGGTGGGTGTAATTGACGCGGGGCACGGGCGCCCTGGTCGGCTCCTTCGCCTGGCCTGGCGGTGGCTTCGTGGACTGGTGCGTGATCCGGGGTCACGGTGAGGTCGAGGGAGTTCGGGTGCGGGACGGCGACTGGGTGGTGTGGTGCCTGTCGGGTTCGGTGGGGGTGGTCGCCGCCGAGCTGGGAGCCTTGCCACCTCCGGGTTCCTCGTCCGCGCCCCGGCTGCTGACCGGTCGTCGCTGGCGGCCCCCGGGGCCACTCCGCCCCCGCTGACCCCGGCGGTGCCGGCTGTCGGCTCGGCCGGACCAGCCACGCGCCCC
>NZ_AGVX02000114.1 GCF_000239155.1 Actinoalloteichus spitiensis RMV-1378 | reverse complement strand
GGCTCGTGCAGGGCTGGCAGCCGATGGAGGGGTAGCCGGCCGCGACGAGGGGGTTCACCAGGACCTGGTGTTCGGCGGCGTAGTCGGCCATGTCCTCGTCGCTCCAGAACGCGAGGGGGTTCACCTTCACCAGGCCGTGCCGCTCGTCGAAGGTCACCAACGGCGTGTCCGCCCTCGTCGGCGCCTCCACCCTGCGCACCCCGGTCACCCAGGCGCGGTAGCCGGCGAGGGCGCGGCGCAGCGGCGCGACCTTCCGCAGCGCGCAACACCGGTCGGGATCACGGGCGAACAGGTCCGGTCCGTCGACCGCGTCCTGCTCGGACACGGTGCGTTCGGGCACCGCGTTGACGACCCGAACGGGGTAGGTGGCGGCCACCGCGTCGCGGGTGCCGATGGTCTCCGCGAAGTGGTAGCCGGTGTCGAGGAAGAGGACCGGGACACCCGGCCGTGCCCGGGACGCGAGGTGGACCAGCACCGCGTCCTGCATGTTGGAGGCGACGATCCAGTCGTCGCCGAAGGTGCGCGCCGTCCAGGCCAGAACGGCGGCGGCGTCCGCCCCGGCCAGCTCGCGGGCGCCCTGCTGGGCCAGCGCGCGCGACTCCGCGCGCCGTGCGTCCGTGTCGTCGGGTGCGGGGCCGGTTGCGGTGGTCGGCGGACGGGTCGTGCTCACGGGGACACCTCCGGTAAGGCGAGACCGAGCATGCGCACCGCGAAGACCCGCCGGCACGCGGCGCAGCGCCAGGCCCGGGCGTGGTCGGCTTCGGGGTACAGGTCCTCGTCTCCGCAGTACGGGCAGTAGTGGGGGGTGGCTCGTCCGGTCATGCGAGCGCTCCGGCTTCGGCGCGCTGCGCCCACTGCGCGAACCGCTCTCCCGGTTCGCGCTGGTCCACGTACCGTCGAACCACGCGTTCGACGTAGTCCGGCAGCTCGTCGGCGGTCACCTTCAGCCCCCGCAGCTTCCGGCCGAATCCGGCGTCCAGACCGAGCCCGCCGCCCAGGTGCACCTGGAACCCCTCGACCTGGCGGCCGTCCTCGTCCCGGACGATCTGCCCCTTGAGGCCGATGTCGGCGACCTGGGTGCGGGCGCAGGCGTTCGGGCAGCCGTTGATGTTGACCGTCACGGGGTCACCGAGGGCGGGCCCCACGTCGGCGAGACGGCGTTCCAACTCGGACACCAGCTCCTTCGCCCGGCCCTTGGTCTCGACGATCGCGAGCTTGCAGAACTCGATGCCGGTGCACGCCATGACGCCCCGCCGCCACGGCCCACCGTCCGAGCGCAGACCGAGCGAATCCAGGTCGGAGCGCAGCGCGGCGAGCTGTGGCTCGGGCACGTCGAGCACCAGCAGGTTCTGGTGCACGGTGGTGCGGATCCGCCCGGAGCCGGCGCGTTCGGCGGCCTTGGCCAGCGCCACCAGCGTGGACCCGGAGACCCGCCCGGCGACGGTGGTCGCGCCCACGTAGTAGCGGCCGTCGCGTTGCCGGTGCACCCCCACGTGGTCGCGGTCCCGGGTGGCGTGCGGGGGAGCGGGGCCGTCGGTCAGCCGGCGGCCCAGGTACTCCTCCTCCAGCACCTTCCGGAACCGTTCGGCACCCCAGTCGGCGACGAGGAACTTGAGGCGGGCCCGGTGTCGGAGCCGCCGGTAGCCGTAGTCGCGGAAGATCCGCACGACCCCGTGCCACACGTCGGGGACGTCGGCGAGGGGAACCCATGCCCCGAGGCGGACCGCCAGCCGGGGATTGGTGGACAGGCCACCGCCGACCCACACGTCGAACCCCGGACCGTGCTCGGGGTGGTCGACGCCGACGAAGGACACGCAGTTCGTCTCGTGCGCCACGTCCTGCCGGGGTGACCCGGACACCGCCGACTTGAACTTGCGGGGCAGGTTGGACAGCTCGGGGTCGCCGATGTAGCGGCGGACGATCTCCTCGATGGCGGGGGTGCCGTCGACGATCTCGTCCTCGGCGATCCCGGCCACCGGGGAGCCCAGCACCACCCGGGGGCAGTCACCGCAGGCCTCGGTGGTGGACAGGCCCACGGCCTCCAGCTCCCGCCAGATCGCCGGCACGTCCTCGATGCGCACCCAGTGGAGCTGGACGTTCTGCCGGTCGGTGATGTCGGCGGTGTCCCGCGCGTAGGTCTGGGACACCTCCCCGATGACGCGGAGCTGTTCCGTGGTGAGCGCCCCGCCGTCGATCCGGATCCGGAGCATGAAGTACTCGTCGTCGAGTTCCTCGGGTGCCAGCACCGCCGTGCGGCCGCCGTCGATGCCCGGGCGGCGCTGGGTGTACAGGCCCCACCACCGGAACCTGCCGCGCAGGTCCGCCGGGTCGATGCTGGCGAACCCGCCGGCGGCGTACCGGGACTCGATGCGGGCCCGCACGTTCAGCGGGTTGTCGTCCTTCTTGGACCGCTCGTTGGGGTTGAGCGGTTCCCGGTACCCCAGGGCCCACTGCCCTTCACCACGACGACGCGGGGGTGTTCTCGTCGTCTCGGGCGGAGAAACCATGCGTGACCTCCGACGTTCGGACGGTGCGCGCGGGGTGCGGTGGCCGAGGCCCGGAAGGCGGGCGGTGAGAGGTCCAGCCGACGCACCCGGCGCCTGCTGGTGGGAGAGGAGCGCGGCGCGGGTCTAACGGCCGGGACGGCACAGTGCGCTGGCGACGCGCTTGTAGTCGACGTGACGTCGAGCTACCAGTCGCATACGCAGTGCGGTCATGGCCTCGAGCGTGCCACGGGGTTGACCACCGGTCCACCCCCGACCGGATGGTGGGAAACCAGCGGCGCGAGGGTTCTCCCGCGGTCGCCGGGCGCTGGGACGGCGGTGGTGCCGCACCGCCACCCCGGGGCGGGCGCGGTGCGGCACGCCTCACGTCGGGAGCTCGCCCACGGCTTCCCGGGGGTGGTGTTCCACCGCCCGCCCGGTCGTCGGCGGCGCGGTGGAACACTGCGGAGGTGCCCTCGACCCTGCCCGACGGT
Organism: Actinoalloteichus spitiensis RMV-1378; assembly: GCF_000239155.1. Classification (GTDB taxonomy): domain Bacteria; phylum Actinomycetota; class Actinomycetes; order Mycobacteriales; family Pseudonocardiaceae; genus Actinoalloteichus_B; species Actinoalloteichus_B spitiensis. The sequence continues at coordinate 40,658 of NZ_AGVX02000114.1, read as the reverse complement.
GAGCCGGTCCCCTCGGACGGCTCCCTGCCCCCGGAAGCGCTGTCCACCTTCGGCCAGCGGCCCTTCGGCGTCTACGTCCACGTCCCGTTCTGCGCCACCCGGTGCGGCTACTGCGACTTCAACACCTACACCCCCGGTGAACTGGGTGGGGCGGCGTCCCCCGACTCCTGGGCCGAGGCCGCGCGCCGAGAACTGGAGCTCGCGGCCACCGTGCTCGGCGACGGCCGACCCGTGGACACCGTCTTCGTCGGCGGGGGAACCCCCTCCCTGCTGGGAGCGGATCGCCTGGTCGAGGTGCTGGGCTGGATCCGCGACACCCTCGGGCTCGCCCCGGACGCCGAGGTGACCACCGAGGCCAACCCGGAGTCCACCTCCCCCCGGTTCTTCGACGCCCTCCGCGCCGGCGGGTACACGAGGGTGTCGCTGGGCATGCAGTCGGCCGCCCGGCACGTGCTCGCCGTCCTGGACCGCCAGCACTCGCCGGGACGGGCCACCGCCTCGGCCAGGGAGGCCAGGGCCGCGGGGTTCGAGCACGTCAACCTCGACCTCATCTACGGCACCCCGGGCGAGACCGACCGCGACCTGCTGGCGTCGCTGGACGCGGTCGTCGAGGCGGGGGTGGACCACGTCTCGGCCTACGCGCTCATCGTCGAGGACGGCACGGCCCTGGCCAGGAGGGTGCGGCGCGGAGACCTGCCCGCGCCCGACGACGACGTGCTCGCCGCGCGCTACGAACTCCTCGACGACACCCTGACCCGAGCCGGGTTCGGGTGGTACGAGGTGTCCAACTGGGCGTTGACCGCCGCCGGGGCGGGGGCACGGTGCCGGCACAACCTCGGCTACTGGTCGGGCGGTGACTGGTGGGGCGTCGGCCCGGGCGCCCACAGCCACGTCGGCGGGGTGCGGTGGTGGAACGTCAAGCACCCGGCGCGCTACGCGGGTCTCCTCGCCGAGGGGCGCACCCCCGCCGCCGGACGGGAGGTCCTGGCCGAGGCGGACCAGCTGGTGGAACGGGTGCTGCTGGAGCTGCGGGTCGTCGACGGGCTCCCCGTGGAGGTGCTGGCCGGGTCGGCGCGCGCCGAGGCCGAGGCCGCCGCCGTGGAGGGGCTGCTCGACCCCGAGGCGCTGCGGTCGGGGCGGGCGGTGCTGACCAGGCGGGGGCGGCTGCTCGCCGACGGCGTGGTGCGTCGTCTGGTGGCTTGACCGCCGGACACCCGGTACCGGTACCGTCGCCGGGCGTCACGATCGAGCCGCAGCCGAGGAAGGTCGACCTCACGGTCTCCTGACACCACTAAACTTGGATCAGGCGACGCGCCGGCCACCGGGCCGGTGGCGTCGAGGACCCAGGCATCCGGACGAGGTGGGAGGCACCTGATGGCGACCGCGGAGGAACGCCGGTTCGAGGTGTTGCGCGCGATCGTCGCCGACTACGTCTCCACCCATGAACCGGTCGGTTCCAAGGCGATCGTCGACCGGCACAACCTCGGTGTCTCCAGCGCGACCGTGCGCAACGACATGGCTGCGCTGGAGGAGGAGGGGCTGATCACCCAGCCGCACACCAGCGCGGGCCGCGTCCCGACCGACAAGGGCTACCGACTGTTCGTGGACCGGCTCAGCGAGGTGAAGCCGCTGTCCCGGGCGGAGCGGCGGGCCATCCGCAGCTTCCTCGACGGCGCCCTCGACCTCGACGACGTCCTGCGGCGCAGCGTGCGGCTGCTCGCCCAGCTGACCAGGCAGGTCGCCGTCGTGCAGTACCCGACGCTCACCCGGTCGACGGTGCGGCACCTGGAGGTCGTCCCGATCACCTCGGCGCGGCTGATGTTGGTGCTCATCACCGACACCGGCCGGGTCGACCAGCGGATGGTCGACCTCGCCGACGTCATCGGGGAGGACGACGTCGGGCGGCTGCGCACCATCCTCAACTCCGCGATGGTCGGCCAGCGCCTCCCCGAGGCGTCAGCCAAGGTCGCCGAGTTGCCCGAGCAGGCCCCGGCCGAGCTGCGGGACGCGGTGCTGCGGGTGTGCAGCGTGCTGATCGAGTCGTTGGTGGAGCACCCCGAGGAGCGGCTCGTGCTGGGCGGCACGGCGAACCTCACCCGCAACATCACCGACTTCCCCGGCTCGCTGCGCCAGGTTCTGGAGGCGCTGGAGGAACAGGTCGTGGTGCTCAAGCTCCTGGCCACGGCCCGCGACTCCGGCACCGTGACGGTGCGCATCGGCGGGGAGAACGAGGCACAGGAGATGCGCGACACCTCCGTGATCTCCGTGGGCTACGGGGTGCACGACATGGTGTTGGGCGGTATGGGTGTGGTGGGCCCCACCCGGATGGACTACGCGGGGACGATGGCCGCGGTCCGCGCGGTCGCCACCTACGTGGGGGAGATACTCGCTGGACGCTGACCACCTCCGGCCGTGGGACAGACCAGGGCCGGACGTGGAACATGGACGGGAAGCCCATCGAACGGGCAGTGGCCGACCCGGACCGGCGCGACCCGAGCGGACGGGTGCCACTGCCGGCAACCGAGGCGCGCGCCGTGGGGGCGCGCGAACCGAGCGAGAGCGCGGCAGCCGCGGGTGGCGGCGGCTGCGACAGGAGGACTGGAGAAGGTGGCCAAGGACTACTACGGCTTGCTCGGGGTGAGCCGGGACGCCACGCCGGACCAGCTCAAGCGGGCCTACCGCAAGCTGGCCAGGGAACTGCATCCCGACGTCAACCCGGACGCGGACGCCCAGCAGCGGTTCCGCGAGGTGACCGCCGCCTACGAGGTGCTGTCGGACCCGCAGAAGCGCAAGATCGTCGACCTGGGCGGTGACCCGCTGGCCAACGGCGGCGGTGGTGGCGGACGGGGAGCGTCCGACCCCTTCGCCGGGTTCGGGCTCGGCGACATCATGGACGCCTTCTTCGGTGGTGGCGGCCCTGGCGGAGGTGGCCGCGGCCCCCGCAGCCGGGTGCAGCCGGGCAAGGACGCGCTGCTCCGACTGGAGCTCACGCTGGAGGAGTGCGCCAGCGGCGTCAGCAAGGAGATCGCCGTCGACACCGCGATCGTCTGCGACCTCTGCCACGGCACGGGGTGCCAGAACGACTCCGTGCCGGAGATGTGCGACACCTGCGGCGGTCGGGGCGAGGTCCAGTCCGTGCAGCGGTCGTTCCTCGGCCAGGTCGTCACCGCACGGCCCTGCCCGACCTGCAAGGGGTACGGCGAGGTCATCCCCGACCCCTGCCGCCGCTGCGACGGCGAGGGCCGCGTCCGTGCCCGCCGGGAGATCACCGTCAAGATCCCCGCGGGCGTCGGTGACGGGATGCGGGTGCGTCTGAGCAACCAGGGCGAGGTCGGCGTTGGCGGTGGTCCGGCAGGTGACCTCTACGTCGAGGTCGCCGAGCTCCCCCACGAGGTCTTCGTGCGGGAGGGGGCGGAGCTGCACTGCACGTTGTCGATCCCGATGACCGCCGCGGCCCTCGGCACGGTCATCCCGTTGGAGACCCTGCACGGCACCGAGGAGATCCGCGTCGAACCCGGCACCCAGTCGGGCACCGAGGTACTGCTCAACGGACGTGGCATGCCCAAGCTGCGGCCGAACGGCCGTACCGCGGGCACCGGTGACCTGCACGTCCACTTGGACGTCGTGGTGCCCACCCGGCTCGACGGCCGGCAGACGGAACTGCTCCGGGAGCTGGCGGCGCTGCGCGGCGAGGAACAGGAGGACCTGGCCGCGGCCCACACCAACGGCAGGAGCGGCGGGCTGTTCTCCCGGCTGCGCGGCTCGTTCGGGCACCGCTGAGGTGCGGGACCGGGACCGCCGCACGGCCGGGCTCCCCGTCTTCCTCGTCGACCACCTGCCCGAGGCCGGCGAGGTGGGCCTGACCGGCGAGGAAGGGCGGCACGCGGCGACCGTGCGGCGGCTGCGGGTGGGGGAGGAGCTGCTGCTCGGGGACGGATCGGGCGGACGGGCCCGGTGCCGGGTGGCCGAGCTCGGTCGCGGTGAACTGCGCGCCGAGGTCCTGGAGCGCTGGGCGGAAGCACCTCCGGCGCTGCGCGTGACCCTGACCCAGGCGCTGGTCAAGGGCGACCGGGGTGAGCTGGCGGTCGAGCTCGCCACCGAGGCCGGTGTCGACGCGGTGGTGCCGTGGCGGGCGGAGCGGTGCGTGGCGAAGTGGGAGGACGGGCCGCGCGGCGCCAAGGGGCTGACCCGCTGGCGGTCCTCGGCCCGGTCCGCCGCGAAGCAGGCCCGGCGGGCGTGGTTGCCGGCGGTCGAGGAACCGGTGGGCCTGAGCGGGCTCGCCGACCGGGTGGCCTCCGCCGACCTCGCGTTGGTCCTCCACGAGGTCGCGGACCGGCCCCTGCCCTCCGTGCCCCTGCCCGCCACCGGGGAGGTGCTGCTGGTCGTCGGCCCCGAGGGCGGGATCACGGACCGGGAGCTGGCCGTCCTCACCGAGGCCGGGGCTGTCCCGGTGCGGCTGGGGCGAACCGTGCTCCGCGCCTCCACCGCCGGTGTGGTGGCGCTGGGTGCCCTCGGCGCCCTGACCGGCCGGTGGTGACGTGACCCGGGGCTGATCGTGAAGCATTAGCCTGGGGCCATGAGTGAAGCGGAAGCGGACTGCCTGTTCTGCCGTGTCGTCGCTGGCGAGTTGCCGAGCACGATCGTGCGAGAGACGGACACCGTGGTGGCGTTCCGGGACATCAACCCGCAGGCTCCCACCCACGTCCTCGTGATCCCGAGAACGCACTACGCGGACGCCGCCGAGGTGGGGCGGGAGGAGCCGTCCCTGCTGGTCGACATGCTGGCCGTCGCCGCCGCGGTCGCCGAGGAGGAGGGGCTGACCACGACGGGCTACCGGACGCTGTTCAACACCGGTGCCGACGCGGGACAGACCGTCTTCCACGCCCACCTGCACCTGCTCGGTGGTGAGCCGCTCGGCGGCCTCGTGGGGGGCGTGCTCAAGGCTCCCTCGGACGCGTGACGAGGGGTCGCGTCCCGTCACCCGGTGCGCGGGTAGTCGAATCAACAGTGCGTCGCGACGGCCACGGCAGCTAGCATCGTGGCGTGGCCGTTCGGCGCCGGACGCACCGGACGGGAGTCGAGAGGCGCGCACAGGCGCAGAAGGCAGGCCCGAGAGCACGTGGCTGGATCCGCAGCGAGAACCGCTCGCAGTGTCGACACGACATCGGGGGGCGGGACCGCCCCGGCCGGAGCGGCGAACACCACAGCAGGCAACGGGTCGGCGGGCGGCCCCGGGCGCGCGCGCTCCAGCATCGTCGTCCCCGACCCCCTCGTCCTGGGGCTGCTGGGCTCCCAGGACGAGAACCTCCGCGCGTTGGAGGGGCTGGTCAGTGCCGATGTCCATGTCCGAGGGAACGAGGTCACCCTGTCGGGGGCGCCGGCGGACGTGGCGTTCGCGGAACGCCTGTTCAACGAACTGGTGACCCTGGTGGGCAAGGGAGAACACCTCAAGCCCGACGTCGTGCGCCGGACCGTGGGCATGCTCTCCGCCGACAGCGGTGAGTCCCCGGCCGAGGTGCTGAGCCTGGACATCATCTCCCGGCGCGGGCGGTCGATCCGCCCCAAGACGCTCAACCAGAAGAAGTACGTCGAGGCCATCGACGACCACACGGTGGTCTTCGGGATCGGCCCGGCGGGCACGGGCAAGACCTACCTGGCGATGGCCAAGGCGGTGCAGGCGCTCCAGGCCAAGCAGGTCAACCGCATCATCCTCACCCGCCCGGCGGTGGAGGCGGGGGAACGCCTGGGCTACCTGCCCGGCACCCTCTACGAGAAGATCGACCCGTACCTGCGGCCCCTCTACGACGCGCTGCACGACATGATCGACCCCGACTCGGTGCCCCGGCTGACCCAGGCGGGCACGATCGAGGTCGCTCCGCTGGCGTACATGCGGGGACGCACCCTGAACGACGCCTTCATCATCCTGGACGAGGCGCAGAACACGACCCTGGAACAGATGAAGATGTTCCTCACCCGCCTCGGCTTCGGATCGAAGATCGTCGTCACCGGTGACGTGACGCAGGTCGACCTGCCCAGCGGGGCGACCAGCGGTCTCCGTATGGTCCGGGACGTCCTCGAGGGCGTGGACGACGTGCACTTCTCCACGTTGACCAGCAACGACGTGGTCCGGCACCGGCTGGTCAGCGACATCGTGGAGGCCTACGACCGTTGGCACGCCCGGCACGACAACAACTCTGACGACCAGGAGGAATCGGACCGGGGCCGTGGCTCGGCCGGGCGGCAGGGCCGCGGCCGGCGCCGGGACCGGTGAACGACATGAGTATCGAGATCGCCAACGAATCCGGCGTGGCCATCGACGAGAAGTCCGTGGTGGCGGCCGCGCGGTACGCCCTCGACCAGATGGGGGTCAGCCCGCTCGCCGAGCTGTCGGTGCTGCTCGTGGAGCTGGACACGATGTCCGACCTGCACGAACGCTGGATGGACCTGCCAGGCCCGACCGACGTGATGGCCTTCCCGATGGACGAGCTGGACTCGGCGCGCCGGCCGGACGCCGGCGGTTCCGGTCCCGCGTTGCTGGGGGACATCGTGCTGTGCCCCGAGTTCGCCCGGGACCAGGCCAAGAAGGCCGGCCACAGCCTCAGCCACGAGCTGCACCTGCTGACCATCCACGGCGTGCTGCACCTCCTCGGCTACGACCACGCCGAACCCGCCGAGGAGCGGGAGATGTTCGCGTTGCAGAACCGGCTGCTCGCCGAGTTCCAACACGAGTTCACCGAGGCCCGGCGGCTCGCCAGGCAGCACAGCGCCGACTCCCGGGTGCTGGGCGCGGCCGGGCTCGACGACGGTCCCGGGGCCGAGGCGCCAGACCACCGGTCGGGCGAACCCGGCAGCTGAGGCGAGGAGCGTGAGCATGTCCAGCCTTCCGGTGTTCCTCCCGGTCGCGGTCCTGCTGGTGGCGCTGGCCGGGGTGTTCGCGGCGGCGGACTCGGCGATCAGCACCGTCTCCCGAGCCCGCGTCGAGGAGATGGTGCGGGCCGGGCGGAACGGAGCCTCCCGGCTCGCCGCCGTCGTCGCCGACCGGCCCCGGCACATCAACCTGCTCGTGCTGCTGCGCCTGGGGTGCGAGCTCACGGCGACCGTGCTGGTCACGGTCGTGGTGGTGGAGGCCTTCGACCCCGACTGGCTGGCGGTGCTCATCGCCGGGCTGGTCATGCTCGTCGTGTCCTACGCCCTCATCGGGGTGGGCCCGAGGACGATCGGCCGGCAGCACCCCTACGGCGTGGGCTGCCTGCTGGCCGGACCGGTGTGGCTGCTCGCCCGGGTGCTCAGCCCGTTGAGCCGGCTGCTCATCCTGGTCGGCAACGCGATCACCCCGGGCCGGGGGTTCCGGGAGGGGCCGTTCTCCTCCGAGGTCGAGCTGCGTGAGCTGGTCGACATGGCCGAGCAGCGGGGCGTGGTCGCGGCGGGCGAGAGCCAGATGATCCACTCGATCTTCGACCTCGGCGGGACCGTCGCCCGGGAGGTGATGGTGCCCCGCACCGAGATCGTGTGGATCGAGCAGCACAAGACCGTGCGGCAGGCCCTGGCGCTGTGCCTGCGCACCGGGTACACGCGGGTGCCGGTGATCGGCGAGAGCGTCGACGACATCGTCGGCGTGGTCAACCTGAAGGACCTGGTGCGGCACGCGGTGGAGTCGAGCGGCCCGGCCGCCCTCGACCGCACCTCGGGCACGCACACCGCCGTCTCCGACCTGATGCGGCCGGTCGCGCTGGTACCCGACTCCAAGCGGCTGGTGGACCTGCTCAAGGAGATGCAGGTCTCCCGCAACCACCTGGCGATCGCGGTGGACGAGTACGGCGGCACCGCGGGTCTCCTGACGATCGAGGACATCCTCGAGGAGATCGTCGGCGAGATCACTGACGAACACGACGTGGGGGAACGCCCGCCGGTCGAGATGCTGCCGGACGGCACCGCGCGGGTGAGCGCCCGGTTGCCGCTGGACGACCTCGCGGAGCTGTTCGACCTCGAGCTGGAGGAACACGACGTCGACACCGCCGGTGGCTTGTTGGCCCACCGGCTGGGCCGTGTTCCGCTGCCCGGTGCGGAGGCCGACATCGACGGTCTGTGGCTGCGCGCGGAGGGCGGCAAGGACAGCCGGGGACGGATTCGGATCACGACGCTGCTGGCGCGTCGGACCGGCGCCGCTCGCCGCCGGCCCACCAGCGCCCTGGACACCGAGCCCGCGGAGGCCGAGGCGGCCCAGCGGGCGATCGCTGACAGTCATGACCAGGAAGGAAGCGCCGCCCGTGGCTGAATCGCCGGCCGTCACCGCTGAACTGGGTCAGGAAGACAGCAAGATCGTGGTCCTCGCGAGGTCGGCGCGCGCCCGTACGGGCGCGGCCGAGGGCGCGGCGGTGCGGGACCTGGACGGCCGCACCTACGCGGCGGCCACCGTCGCGCTGCCGTCGCTGCGGCTCACCGCCGTCCAGGCGGCCGTCGCCGCGGCCGTGGCCAGTGGTGCGGAGGGGCTGGAGGCGGTGGCCGTGGTCACCGACGCCGGCGACGTCGACGAGGCCTCCCGTGCCGTGGTGCGCGACCTCACCCCTGGTGCGCTGCTGATCCGCGCGGACGCCACCGGGGCCGTGGCGAGCGCCGGGGCCGTCGACGGCTGAGCCGCGCTGGACGGGCACCGGACACCGCGCGCCGGTGCGGCCGAGTGGAACGTGCGGCGCCCCGCCGCGCCCCCGGCCGGTGCGTCCGCCCGCCGTGCTCCGCCGCTCCCGTCAGCCTGGCGGCGGGTGCGGGACCGGCGCCGGTGGTGTGCGCCAGCAGGAGGGCGGGAAGCCGCGTCGTGGTGCCCCCGCTCGGGAGGTTCCTCCCGGGAGCGCTGGTGACGGGCCGGGGTGCCGAGAGGTGCGGCACCGTCAGCGACAATGGGGGCATGACCACCCCGGCTGACGACTTCCGGTCCGGCTTCGCCTGCTTCGTCGGGCGCCCGAACGCGGGCAAGTCCACCCTGACGAACGCGTTGATCGGCACGAAGGTGGCCATCACCTCCAGCAAGCCCCAGACCACCCGGCACGCCATTCGGGGCATCGTGCACCGCCCGGACGCCCAGCTCGTGGTCGTGGACACCCCGGGCCTGCACCGCCCGCGCACCCTGCTCGGGCAGCGGCTCAACGACGTGGTCCGGGAGACCTGGTCGGAGGTCGACGTCGTCGGGTTCTGCGTCCCGGCTGACCAGCGGATCGGCCCCGGCGACAAGTACATCGCCACCGAGTTGCGGTCGATCGCCCGCAAGACGCCCGTGGTGGGCATCGTCACCAAGACCGATCTCGTACCGCAGCAGCGGGTCGCCGAGCAGCTGCTGGCGCTCCAGGAACTGATGGACTTCGCCGAGCTGGTGCCCGTCTCGGCCGTGGACGGCTACCAGGTGGACGTCGTGGCCGATCTGCTGGTCGGCCGGCTCCCGGTCGGCCCCCCGCTCTACCCGGACGGGGAGCTCACCGACGAGCCGGAGGCCACGCTGGTGGCCGAGCTGATCCGGGAGGCCGCGTTGGAGGGGGTGCGGGACGAACTGCCGCACTCCATCGCGGTGACCATCGACGAGATGGCGCCCCGGGAGGGGCGGGACGACCTGGTGGACGTCTACGCGGTGGTCCACGTGGAGCGACCGAGCCAGAAGTCCATCGTCATCGGGCAGCGCGGCCAGCGGCTCCGCGAGGTGGGGGCGAGTGCGCGGCAGCACATCCAGAAGCTGCTGGGGACGAAGATCTACCTGGACCTGCACGTGAAGGTCTCCAAGGACTGGCAGCGCGACCCCAAGCAGCTCCGCCGGCTCGGCTTCTGACACCGCCCCGGTCCCGCCGTTCCGGTTGACGGGCTCCCGGGTGGCGGTCGACCCGGGTTCCGGGGTGAGGCCGTGGGACGGCGGTCGGGGACGGGACGGTCAACCGGTCAGGCCCACCGCCAGCAGCAGTCCTCCGGTGCCGAGCAGGCTGACCGCCTGCACGACCTTCTCCACCTGGCTGCCGCTCCGGAAGCGGAGACGTCGGGGCAGCAGGTGCAGCCGGTGCCAGCGCCGGCCTGGGCAGCGCCGCCGCCGGCGGGACCGCGTCGCGCGCCGGCACGCCCGGGACGGGCAGCGCAGCCGGACCGGCCAGGCCAGCGGAACCCCGAACTCGGTCACGGCGTCGCCGGCCACGTGGACCAGCATCCCGACCGCGACGACGGCTCCGAGCGGCCACCCCATGCCCTCGGTGGCGCCGGTGTGGACGAGCGCGACCGTGAGGACGATGGCGTAGCCGGCCGACCAGAGCCTCCGGTGGGCGAGGGTGACCCGCCGCACGCCGCGCGGGAGCGCGTAGCTGAGGGACCGGACTGACGCGGTCAGGCAGAGCAGCAGGACTCCCACGATCACCCAGTGGGTGAGTTGTTGGGCGAGGCCGACGACCAGCCCGACGGTCAGGGCGGCGACCGGGGTGTGGGTCAGGTAGCGGTGTGCCCCGTCGCCGGGCAGGTCGTGCCGGGTGCGGGTCGCGCGGTAGGCGAACCGGGACGCCGACTGGATCCCGCCGGCCAGCAGTGCGGTCAGCGCGCCCCCGGACCTGGTGATGGTGGAGCCTTCGTGGTCGATGTCGGGGAGGAGCGCCGCTCCGGCGGCCACCAGGCCGCCGGTGAGCAAGAGGGGGACCGTCGGTTCCACTCCGGCCGGTGGGGCCAGCGCCATCGTCGTCGCCACCCCGGCCAGCAGACCCGTCGTGCTGTGGCCACCGTTGTTCACCCAACCTCCCGAACGTCGCGCGGTCCCTCCACAACTACCGAAGGTGTCGATCTTGTGGGCGGGGCGGGACGGTTCGGATCGCGGCGGCGGTGGCCCGGAGCCGGGCGGCCGGGCCGGCGGGTCGGGTCGAGCTGGTGGGCCGTTCGCGGTCCACCGGACCACCGGTCGCGCACCCGGTGAGCGGCCATGCGCGCCCACCGGGTGTCCGCCGGGTGCTCAGGAACAGCACGCGCTCGGTGCTGCCTGCTCGGGTGTGGTGGTCAGTTCCGGGTTGGTGCCGTACACGGCGGAGTCGTCCTTGACGACGTAGACCTCCCACGGTTCCTGGCCCGGGCCGTGGACCCAGACCTTGTCCTGCACCGCGTAGCAGCAGGTCGTGTCGTTCTCCACCTCGGTGAACAGGCCCAGTTCGGACAGGCGGCGGGTCGCCGTGCCGACCTGCTCGCTGGTCTCGACCTCGACGCCGAGGTGGTCCAGGGCGGTGTCCTGCGCGGGCTCGCCCTCCAGCAGCACGAGCTTGAGCGGCGGTTCGGTGACGGCGAAGTTGGCGTAGCCGGGACGCAGCTTGGCCGGCTCGACGCCCAGGAGCTTGCGGTAGAAGGCGATCGAGGCGTTCAGGTCACCCACCCGGAGGGCCAGTTGCAGGCGTGCCATGAGTACTCCCTTGCATAGACAGGCATCGAAACAAGCTTGGCTAGATTGCTCTCTAAATAGATGTATGTCAAGATTGACGCATGTCGAAGCATCCCCCGGCGGTGGACGTCGAGGCCCTGTGCTGCTCGCCGCTGATGCGTCGGCCCCTCTCCGCCGACGAGTCGACCGAGCTCGCCCGGATGTTCAAGGCGTTGGCCGATCCGGTGCGGCTCCGGTTGCTGTCCCTCGTCGCCTCCCACGCGGGCGGAGAGGCCTGCGTGTGCGATCTGACGGACGCGTTCGACCTGACCGGACCCACGATCTCGCACCACCTCAAGGTCCTGCGTGAGGCTGGGCTCATCGACGGGGAGCGACGGGGCACCTGGATCTACTACCGGGTTCGGCCCGCCGCGCTCGGAGCGCTCGCGACGGTGCTGACGGCATCCGCGCTGCCTGAGCGGGTGGGCACGTGAACGGCACCGCCGAAAGCGGGGTGGTGGGGCGCCTCTCCACCCTGGACCGGCTGCTTCCCCTCTGGATCCTGGCGGCGATGCTGGCCGGCCTCGCCGCGGGCCGCGCGGTTCCCGGTCTCGGGTCGGCACTGGACACCGTCCAGATCGACGGGATCTCGCTGCCCATCGCGGTCGGCCTGCTGGTCATGATGTACCCGGTGTTGGCGAAGGTCCGCTACGACCGGCTCGACACCGTCACCTCCGACCGCCGGCTCCTGCTCTCCTCCCTGGTGCTGAACTGGGTGGTCGGACCCGCGCTGATGTTCGCGCTGGCCTGGCTGCTCCTCCCGGACCTGCCCGAGTACCGCACCGGCCTGATCATCGTCGGCCTGGCCCGCTGCATCGCCATGGTCATCATCTGGAACGACCTCGCGTGCGGGGACCGTGAGGCCGCCGCCGTGCTGGTCGCCCTCAACTCGGTCTTCCAGGTGGTGGCCTTCGGGGCGCTGGGGTGGTTCTACCTGTCGGTGCTGCCCGGCTGGCTCGGCCTCCCCCAGGCCGAGCTGGCGGTCTCCGGTTGGGACATCGCCAGGTCCGTGCTGATCTTCCTGGGGGTTCCCCTGCTCGCCGGCTACCTCACGCGCCGGCTCGGCGAGCGCGCACGCGGACGGGACTGGTACGAGAACCGGTTCCTGCCCCGGGTCGGCCCCCTGGCCCTGTACGGGCTGCTGTTCACCATCGTCGTGCTCTTCGCGCTCCAGGGGGAGCAGATCACCAGCCGGCCGTGGGACGTCGCCCGCATCGCGCTGCCGCTGCTCGTCTACTTCGCCGCGATGTGGGCCGGCTCCTTCGCGCTGGGCCGGGTGCTGGGACTGGGCTACGAACGCTCCACGACCCTGGCCTTCACCGCGGCCGGCAACAACTTCGAACTGGCCATCGCGGTGGCCATCGCCACGTTCGGCCTCACCAGCGGGCAGGCGCTCGCCGGCGTGGTCGGCCCGCTGATCGAGGTCCCCGTCCTGGTCGGCCTCGTGTACGTGGCGCTGTGGGCGCGGCGCCTGTTCGCCACCCCCGACGACCGGACGGACGATGACCGCGAGCTCAGCCCCACCCGCACCGGGGGTGGGGCCTGAGGGGCGGGGCCGGTCCGCACCACCCACCCACCGCACGGCGGGTTCGCCAGCCGGGCTCGCAGGAGGAGCGGTGCTGCCCGAACCACCGGTGCTCCCGCCGGGTGGCGGCGCGACCTGCGTCGTTCCTCGTACGACACGGAGGAGTCAGCCATGTCCCCCCAACCCGAGGTCCTGTTCGTCTGCGTGCACAACGCCGGCCGTTCCCAGATGGCGGCCGCCCTGCTGCACCACCGCGCCGGGGGACGGGTCTCCGTCCGTTCGGCCGGTTCCGCCCCGGCGGACACCGTGAACCCGGTGGTGGTCGAGGTGATGGCGGAGGTCGGCCTGGACCTGGGTCGTGAGTTCCCCAAGCCCCTGACCGAGGACGCGGTGCGCGCGGCCGACGTGGTGATCACGATGGGCTGCGGCGACGCCTGCCCGGTCTACCCGGGCAAGCGCTACCTGGACTGGCGCCTCGACGACCCGGCGGGGCTGGGAGTGGAGGACGTCCGACCGATCCGCGACGAGATCGACCGCCGGGTCGTCGCCCTGCTCACCGAGCTCCTGCCCGCCTCGGGATGAGCAGGGCGGCGGCACGCCCTCGAGCGCTTCCCCCCGGGGCCGGCGGCCTGCCCGGTCAGGACGGCGACGGCGGGTCGACGTGGATCTGCCAGGCGTGCCCGTCGGGGTCCGCGCACACACCCGAGTAACCCCACGGCTGCTCGGTGAGCTCGCTGATCACCGAACCCCCGGCGTGGATGACCCGTGCGAGCAGGTCATCGGCCTCGGCCGACGACCCGACCGACACCGTCACCAGGCACTCGCTGGTGCCCGGAGCGGCGACCTCCCGGTCGCCGAGCGCCCAGCCGAAGCCCTCCGTGGGGATGAGCGCCAGCAGGACGCGGTCGTCGAGCCGGAACGCCAGCGGCTCGGGCACGCCGTCCTCGGTCGGCGGGCCGACCAACGCGAACCCGAAGGCGTCGCGGTAGAACGCCATCGACCGTTGCCGGTCCTCGATCGGCAGGCTGAGCGTGATCTCGCGTGCGGCGGTGGTCATCGGTGCTCCGGTTCCGTGCGTGGCGGTTCGTCGGGCCTGGGAAGGACCGGCCGCCACGCTAGCGGCGCGGTACGACATCCCGTGCGATCCCGTACGCGGACGGACGTGCCCCCGGTGGTGCCTCCGGACGGCGCCCCTCCCCCGGCCCGCGCCACCCGGGTGGCAGGATGGCCCGGTGAGCCTGTACCGCGATACCGGAGTCGTGCTGCGTGTGCAGAAGCTCGGTGAGGCGGACCGCATCATCACCCTGCTGACCCGGCGGCACGGCAAGATCCGCGCCGTCGGCAAGGGCGTGCGGCGGACGATGTCCCGGTTCGGCGCCAGGCTCGAACCCTTCGGCCACGTCGACCTCCAGCTCTACACCGGTCGGACCCTGGACGTCGTCACCCAGGTGCAGACCCTGGACGCCTTCGGCGCCGGCCTGGTCGGTGACTACGAGCGCTACACGGCCGCCTCGGCCGTGCTGGAGGCCGCCGACCGGCTCACCCCCGAGGAACGCACCCCGGCCATGCGGATCTACCTGCTGGTGGTGGGGGCGTTGCGCACCCTGGCCAACGGGGAACGGGAACCGACCCTGGTGTTGGACGCCTTCCTGCTGCGGGCGATGACGCAGGCGGGTTGGGCGCCGGCGTTGCTGGAGTGCGCCCGCTGCGGAGAGCCGGGACCGCACCGGGCGTTCAACGTGCCCGCTGGTGGGTCGGTGTGCCCGACCTGCCGTCCCCCCGGCTCGGTCTCCCCCGCCCCGGAGACCCTCGAACTGCTGGCGGCCCTGCTGCACGGGGACTGGGCGGACGCCGAGGCGGCCAGCGCCGCCAGTCGCCGGGAGGGAGCCGGCCTGGTCGCCGCGCACGTGCAGTGGCACGTGGAGCGGCAGCTGCGGTCCCTGGCCCTGGTCGACCGGCCCGGGGACGACGCCCCGTGGCCCGCCGACCCGGAGCACGGCGCCGACAACGCCTCGGCGGACGCGGACCCGTCGCCGGTGGCCCGGTGACCACGGATGAGTCGCGGGACACCCGAACCCCGGTGTCCGGCGAACGCACCGTCGCCCCGGTGACTCCTGGGCGACCGCCAGGGGAGTGAGCAGCCACCCGCTGATCGCTGCGGAGGGCGGTCAGGCAGGATGGGCGGTCGCGGGGAACGGCACACCGGGAGCACGCCGTCCCGGCCCGGGCGATGCCGACACGGCCCGGGACCCGCACGGGTGACGGCGGTTCCACCGCCCGCCACGGCGTCGGTGGCCGCGTCCGACCCGGCGCCAGGCCGTTCGCTGGCGCCCACGGCCGGCCGCGCCGTTCCCACACGTCGAGGAGGTAGGCACATCACATGCTGAGTCGTCACCGGTGGGGCCGGGAGCGGTCCGGCGTCTCCGCCCCGGACCCACATCCCTCCGGCGCCCAGCCCCCCGCCATCCCCCGGGAACTGGTGCCCAACCACGTCGCCCTGGTCATGGACGGCAACGGCCGGTGGGCGCGGGCGAGAGGCCTGCCCCGCACCGAGGGCCACCGGCGGGGTGAGGCGGTGCTCATCGACGTCGTCGGCGGGGCCATCGAGCTCGGCGTGAAGTGGTTGTCGGTCTACGCGTTCTCCACCGAGAACTGGAAGCGCAGCCCCGAGGAGGTGCGCTTCCTCATGGGGTTCAACCGGGACGTCATCCGCCGCCAGGTCGACTACCTGGACTCCATCGGCGTGCGCGTGCGGTGGGCCGGTCGTCGGCCCCGCTTGTGGCGGAGCGTGATCCGGGAGCTGGAGATCGCCCAGGAGCGGACCAAGGACAACGACGTCCTCACCCTCACCATGTGCGTGAACTACGGGGGCCGGGCGGAGATCGCCGACGCCGCCCGGGAGCTCGGCCGGCTCGTCGCCGCGGGCAAGCTCAACCCGGAACGGATCGACGAGCGGATGCTGACCCGGCGGCTGTACGAGCCGAACATGCCCGACGTCGACCTGTTCCTGCGCCCCTCGGGCGAGCAGCGGACCTCCAACTTCATGTTGTGGCAGTCGGCCTACGCCGAGATGGTCTTCCTGGACACGTTGTTCCCCGACTTCGACCGGCGTGAGCTGTGGAAGGCCTGCGACATCTATGCTCGGCGCGACCGCCGGTTCGGGGGTGTGAAGACCCCGGTCGCCGCCGACGTCCCGGCCACCGAGACGCATCCCGAGCGGGAGGACCTGCCGTCCTGGGAGGAGCGGGAGGTCACTCCCGACCCCACGGACGGGGAGTGGGACGTCGAACCCGGTGACGACGAGGACACCGAGGGGAAGGGCGGTGACGGGGTGGGCGAGGCCGACCAGCGGCCCGCCGGCGACGCCCGGTGACCCGGCGACCCACCCACCGCGAGACCCCCCGGAGCGGCCGGGGACACCAGGAGGAACACCCGTGACCGACCACCCGGCACCCGACACCGCGCCCCACCCCGAGGCGGTGCGCACCGGTTCGCTGCTCGCCGCCGCCCGGGAGGCGCTGGAGCGGTACCACGACGTGGTCGTCGACGACGACGGCGCGCTCACCTTCCGGCACGGAGACGTCCCCTGCGCGGTGCAGAGCACCGAACTGGTCGAGGGGCTCACCATGCTCAGCCTGACCTGCGTGGTCGCCTGGGACCTGCCCGACGACGCCGAACTGGCCCGGTCCGCCGCGGAGCGGGCCGGTCAAGGGCTCTTCGGGACGCTGGGGGTCATCCGCACCGACCGGGGCATGGACGTCACCCTCCGGTACGCCTTCCCCGCGGAGGGACTCGGGTCCGCCCCGCTCAGCACCCTGCTGATGCTGGTCGTCTCCACCGCGTCGCAGTTGCGGACCGAGCTGGTCGACCAGCGCTGACACCACCCATACGACCGTCGGCAGGGGAGGCGGCAGTGACAACGGGAACCCCGGAGCGGGCAGATCCCTCGGAGGGGACCGGCAGGGGGGTCGAGCCACGCGGCTGGCGGTCGCGGATCGGGTCCCTGGAGGTGCTGTGCCTGCTGCTCGTGCTCGCCGTCGTGTTCCAGGACGCCCTCGTCGGGGTGCTGGACAACCCGGCCGTGCGGACGGGAGCGACCGTCTTCGTCGCCGTGTGCGTGCAGGCGTTCCCCTTCCTGCTGCTCGGTGTCATCGTGAGCGGGCTGATCGTCGCCTACGTCCCGGAGAGCGCGTTGCGGAGGGCGTTGCCGGGCAACAGCGCGGCGGCGGTGCCGGTGGCCGGCGCGGCGGGGCTGGCGCTGCCCGGGTGCGAGTGCGCCTCGGTGCCGGTGGCCCGGCGGCTCATGCAACGCGGGGTGGCCCCGGCCGTGGCGCTCACCTTCCTGCTGGCCGCTCCGGCGGTGAACCCCATCGTGCTGGTCGCGACGGCCATCGCGTTCCCCGGCCAGCCGGCGATGGTGGTCGCCCGGTTCGTCGCCTCCCTGCTCACCGCCGTGGTGATGGGCTGGCTGTGGCTGCGTCTGGGGCGCACGGAGTGGATCGCGGAGCGCGCGCTGCGGCGGGTACGCGCCGACCGGACCGGGCCGCGGTGGCGGGTGCTGGTGGAGACCGTGCGCCAGGACCTGGTGGAGGCCGGGGGCTTCCTGGTGCTGGGTGGCCTGGCGGCGGCGGTGCTGAACGTGGCGGTGCCCGCGGAGTGGATGGACTCCCTCGGCGGACAGCTCGCCCTCGCCGTGGTGGTGATGGCCCTGCTGGCGGTCGTCCTGGCGCTGTGCAGCGAGGCCGACGCGTTCGTGGTGGCCTCGCTTCCGGGGATACCGCTCACCGCGAAACTGGTGTTCCTGGTGGTGGGGCCGGCGGTCGACGTGAAGCTCATCGCGCTCCAGTCCGGCACCTTCGGCAGGGCGTTCGCCGCCCGGTTCGCCCCGGCGACCTTCGTGGTGGCGGTGGTGTGCGCCCTCGCGGTCGGTGTTCCACTGCTGGGGGCCTCGTGATCGTCCCGCGCGGGTCGAGGCGATCCAGCGCGGCGGTACCGACGGGGAGCGACGAGGAAGGCGGCCACGGTGCGACGTGAGACCCAGAACGTGCTGCTGATCCTGTTGGGCGGCGCGCTGTTGAAGATCTCCTGGAACGAGACCTACCTGCGTTACGTGCGGGCCTCGCTCCTGCCGCTGGTGGTCTTCGCCGGTGTGGCGATGATCCTGGTCGCCGCGCTGGCCATAGCCAGGGACATCAGCGCGCACCGCAACCGGCCCGAGCCGGTCGGTGGCCACTCCCACGACGGCGCTCCGGGCGGCCCCTCCGACGACGGCCACGACCACGAGCACGGCTCCGGGCGGTCGACGTGGATGCTCCTCGTCCCGGTGCTGGCCATCCTGTTGGTCGCTCCGCCGGCGCTCGGCGCCGACTCGGTGCAGCGGGCCGGTAGCCGGTCCATCGTCTCCGACGAGGAACCGGCGGGAGGTGGTCTCTTCCAGCCGATCGACGCCTCGGACGAGGTCGCCGAGCTCCAGATCACCGACGTCGTGATGCGCACCGTGTGGGACAGGTCCGGCACCCTCGACGGCCGTACCGTGCGGGTCACCGGGTTCGTCGTCCACGACGCGGACGCCGTGCACGTCGCCCGGGTGCGCATCATGTGCTGCGCGGCCGACGCCGTGCCGGTGAAGCTCCGGATCGAGGGACCGGCGCTCGCCGAGTTCGCCGATCACGAGACGGACTCCTGGGTGGAGGTGACCGGGGAGGTGGTTCCGGACTCCGCCACCGCCGCCAACGGTCACGTTCCCACGTTCGTCAGCGAGTCGGTCCGTGCGGTGGAACCGCCCAGCGACCCCTACGAGTACTGATCCGGCCGGCCAGCCCGCACTCTCCTGCCCCGTCGCGGCAGCGCCGCCCCGGCGTACCCACGGCGCAGGGCCTCGTCGGGTTCGGGGCCTCCCCGATCCGACGCCCGGGGAAGCCCATGCCGGCTCCGGCGGGCGAGGCGCGCCTCGCCCGTCCCCGGTCTCCGCTACCGGCAGGGCTCCCGCCCCGGTGAAGGACTGTCGGCGGTGTGCGCCTCGATCAAGGGCGTCAGCGCGGCCGGCGACCGGGGTCGGGTCTCGTCCTCGGCCGCCCGCGGGTGCGGGCGGTCCGCTCGCCGGTGGCACCCCAGGATCGTCAGGGTGTGGTCGTCGGTGTCGCGGTGCGGCCCCTCGCGGCGTGTGCGGCCGCCCGGTCGTCCGGTCCGCACGGAGAGCCGGGCACGCCACGGCGCGAGTGGGCCGCTAGCTGGCGGAGCGCACACGGGGCCAGCCAGGAGAACCCGACGACGTCGCCCCGTTCCGCTGGGCCGCCTCCGCGCGGACCGGCACGTCGGCGTCGGTGGCGGGGAGGTGGTGGCCCACGGCCCCGGGGGAGGGCTGCGGCTCGGGCGACGCCCGCCGGAGATCGTCCGGGTGGGCGCGGAGACCGGTGCGGGACACCGGGGCGGCACGACCACCTCGCCGTGGTGGCGATCGGTGCCACCGGGGTGTGGGCGGCGAGGATCGGGGCAGCGGCGCGACGGCGGCGCCCGAGACCGGCTCCGGGAAGCGCTTCGGTCGACCGGGGCGAGGGCGGTCAGCCCCCCGAGCCGGACCCCGCGTGGCAGCCCTCGCAGTCGCCGAAGATCTCCAGGGTGTGGCTGACGTTCGTGAAGCCGTGCTCCTGGGCGACCCTGCTGGTCCACCGCTCGACGGCGGGACCCTCGACCTCGACCGTCCGCCCGCAGTGCCGGCACACCAGGTGGTGGTGGTGATGGCTGGAGCAGCGCCGGTAGATCGCCTCACCCGAGTCGGTGCGCAGGGTGTCGACCTCACCGGCCTCCGCCAGGCTCTGGAGTGTCCGGTACACCGTGGTCAGACCGATGCCCTCGCCGCTGCGGCGGAGCTCCTCGTGGATTTCCTGCGCCGACCGGAAGTCAGTCTGCCTGGCCAGCAGGCTGGACACCGCCGCCCGTTGCCGGGTGGCCCGCAGGCCAGGCACGGCGACAGGCTTCTTGTCAACGGTCACGAAACCTCCGTCAGGGCGTCGTCGCCGGTGCGCGGGCACCGGCGGTGCGTTCGGGGCGTTGCCGCTCGCCCGGCTCCTCCACGTGCGTCACCGCGTCCACCACGATGTGCGCCAGGTGCTCGTCGACCAGGCGGTACACCACCTCGCGGCCCTGCCTGCGGCCCTGCACCACCCCCGCCGACTTGAGGACGCGCAGGTGCTGGCTGATCAACGGTTGGGCGACCTCGAGCGCGTCGACCAGCTCGTGGACACAGCGGTCACCGGCCCTGAGCTGGAGCACGATCGCGATCCGGACCGGCGCCGCCAGGGCGCGCAGCAGGTCGCCCGCCGCGCCGAGGGTCTCCTGGTCGGGCAGCGGACGCGGACTCGCGTCCCGCACCCCGCAGTGGTCACCGCCGGGGATGTCGGCCGCCGCCCCGGCGGCCGGGGTGGCCGCGCGAGTCCCGTGAGGGGTGGGGGCGGGCATGGTGATCTCCTACGGTCGGCGCACGGGGCCGGCACCGCACGCGTGCCAGGCTCCCCTACATCGTAGGCGCTGGAACCGGTCGGTGACCGCGCCGCGTCCTCCCCGCCAGTGCCAGTGCCAGTGCCAGTGCCAGTGCCGGGGCCGGGGCCGGACCGGTCAGGACAGGGCGGGAACGAGGACCGACGCGGTCACCAGGGCGAGCACCGCCACCACCAGTACCCGGCCCGCCCGTTCCGCCGGTCGCAGGTGGTGCCAGCGGGTGACGACCAGGCCGAGCGCGAACAGCAGGAGCACCGACAACAGCGCGGCGCCCAGCGGGCCACCAGCCCAGACCCCGGTGAGGAACACGGCCAGGACCACCACGAACGCCACCGCCGGCGGCACCCGGCTGAGCGGCCCCTCCGCCCCGCGGTCGCGGTCCTGTCGCGTTCCTCCACCGGATCCGCCCATCGCTGACCTCCCACCCGCTCCGCGTCGCCTCGTGGCGCCGGACACACTGGTGTCGTCCGTCCCCAGATCCTGCCACCACCGAGAAGAGGACCCCCGCCGTGTTGATGATCTGCCCGTTCGACGTGCCCGACTCGGAGCGGACCCGCTTCGCCGAACGCGCCGAACGGGCACTGCGGCTGCTCAGCGACCAGTCCGGCTGCCTGGACGCGCGGCTGGCACGGGCCACCGAGGACGCCCGCCGGTGGGTCCTGGTCGCCCGCTTCGAGTCGGTGACCGCCTACCGGCGGGCGCTCTCACCGTTCGAGGTGCGGGAACACGTCGTTCCGCTGCTCGCCGAAGCGTTGCCGGCCGAGTCGGCGGTGTACGAGGTGCTGGCCGAGGGGGAGGGCGGGGTGGTCACCCGGTCCGACAGCCTGCTCGCCGACGACGCGGGCACGGTGCGGCTGGGGGAGGCGGCCGGGCCCGAGATCCCCCGTCGGTGACCGTTCCCAGCTCGCTGCACCGTCCGAGTGGACCTTCGTCCTCCGATCGGGCGGTTACCTCCGCCGGGTCCTGGCTGGCAGGCTGATGCGGTCTCACGTCCGGTGACGACGCGCCAGCGGCGGCGAACCGGGCATCGACATCGAGCGCACCGAGGAAGACTGGCCATGTACTCGCAGCAGGGTTACCCGTCGGACTCCAGCGACAGCCAGCGCCCGCGTCGCGGCGCGCGGAAGTGGATCGGCCTCGTCTCGGCCGGGGTCGCGGCAGCGCTGCTCGGGGTGCTCGTCGCCGTCCTGATCGCCTCGGACGACGACGCGCCCGAGGTGGTGGCGGCGCCGACGAGCAGTGAGCGGCCGGCAGCGGAACCATCGGCCGTTCCGCCCCCGGCCGTCCCCGACCAGCCCTCCGCCCCGGTCACCGACGCCCCGCAACCGCCCGGCACGGTCCGGCTCGCCGACGGCGGGGTGGCGACCCTGGTGCGCACGGAGGTGATCGACGGTGTCCTCCCGATTCCGGAGGACCTGGGCGAGGCGGCCTGGTGGGGCGCGGGGCTCGGTGCCGCCAGTGGAGCCTCGGTGATGTCCGGGCACGTCAACTGGCGAGGGCAGGACGGTCCCTTCGACCAGCTGCACCGCGCCCAGGTCGGCCAGCGCGTCGAGGTCACCGACGTCGACGGCGGCACCTGGGTCTACCGGACGGTCGAGGTCTTCACCCTGCACAAGGACGAGTTGCCCGCGCGGGCGGAGGACCTGTTCGGCCAGCAGGGGCCGCACCGCCTCGTCCTCGTCACCTGCGGCGGCGAGTTCGTCGGCGGTCAGGACGGGTACGAGGACAACCGCGTCGTGATCGCCGAGCTGGAGTCCTCCCCGGCCGACGCCTGACGGTCACCCGGTGTGAGCCCGGCAGCGGACACCCCCCCCGGTCGCCTGGTCCCCGGGGGCCGTCCCGGGGCGCGCGGAGCCACCAGGTCGGTGTCGCTACTCTTGGTGCATCGCGCGTCAGTACCGCTCACACCGTCATTGGAGTACCCGTGCCCGCCGATCGGATCGACACCGTCGTCAACCTGTGCAAGCGCCGTGGCTTCGTCTACCCCAGCGGTGAGATCTACGGCGGGACCAGGTCGGCGTGGGACTACGGTCCGCTGGGCGTGGAGTTGAAGGACAACATCAAGCGCCAGTGGTGGAAGGCGATGGTGCAGGGCCGCGAGGACGTCGTGGGTCTGGACTCCTCGGTGATCCTCCCCCGCGACGTGTGGGTCGCCTCCGGTCACGTGGGCGCCTTCCACGACCCGCTCGTGGAGTGCCTGTCCTGCCACCGCCGTTACCGCGCCGACCACCTGGCCGAGGAGTACGCGGAGCGCACGGGCAAGGAGGTGCTGGAGGGCGACCTCGGCGACGTGCCCTGCCCCAACTGCGGCACGCGCGGCCAGTACACCGCTCCCCGCGAGTTCAACATGATGCTCAAGACCCACCTCGGCGCGGTCGAGAGCGACGAGGGCCTGCACTACCTGCGGCCCGAGACGGCGCAGGGCATCTTCGTCAACTTCCTGAACGTGCTCACCACCTCGCGGCGGAAGCCGCCGTTCGGCATCGGCCAGATCGGCAAGTCCTTCCGCAACGAGATCACGCCGGGCAACTTCATCTTCCGGACCAGGGAGTTCGAGCAGATGGAGATGGAGTTCTTCGTCGAGCCCGGTGAGGACGAGACCTGGCACCAGTACTGGATCGACTTCCGCACCGACTGGTACACCGACCTCGGCATCGCCCGGGAGAACCTCCGGCACTACGAGCACCCGAAGGAGAAGCTGTCCCACTACGCGAAGCGGACGGTGGACATCGAGTACCGCTTCGGGTTCTCGGCGGGGCAGGAGTGGGGCGAGCTGGAGGGCATCGCCAACCGCACCGACTTCGACCTGACCACCCACAGCAACAACTCGGGTGTCGACCTGTCGTACTTCGACCAGAAGACCGGTTCCCGGTACCGGCCGTACGTGATCGAGCCGGCGGCGGGGGTGGGCCGCCCGATGATGGCCTTCCTCGTCGACGCCTACCACGAGGACCAGGCACCCAACGCCAAGGGCGGCGTCGACACGCGCGTGGTGCTCAAGCTGGACCGCCGGCTCGCCCCGGTCAAGGTCGCCGTCCTCCCCCTGTCGCGGAACAGCGACCTCTCGCCGAAGGCGCGTGACCTCGCCGCCGCGCTGCGCAGGAACTGGAACATCGACTTCGACGACGCCGGGGCCATCGGCCGCCGCTACCGCCGTCAGGACGAGATCGGCACGCCCTTCTGCGTCACGATCGACTTCGACTCGCTGAACGACAACGCGGTGACCGTGCGCGAGCGGGACACCATGTCGCAGGAGCGGGTGTCGATGGACCAGCTGGAGTCCTACCTGGCCGCCCGCCTCGTCGGCTGCTGAGACGCGGAGGTCCCCGGGAGGGGTCGCGTGGCGGCGATCAGCCGCCGGCGCCCTCCCGGGGCGGGCGGGGCTGGTCGCCCCACCTCGGCCCGGTGCGGGTCGCCGGTCTTCCGAACCCCGGCCCCACGGCGGGCGGGTGCCGGTCGGCTCAGGGCAGGGCGCGGGGTTCGATGCGCCGCTCGGTCACCCCGGCGCCCGTCCGGTCGCGCGTGACCAGGTAGGCGCCCTTGCCCGGGCGCTCGGTCACGGCCTCCACGAGGTCGGTGCCGCGGAACACCAGGCCCACGCCGTCGTCCGTGCAGTAGGTGTCCGGCAACTCGCCCGAGGCCACCCCGGCATGGACGGCTGGCCGCCGCGCGGCCTCGCTGTCGTAGTGCACGCCGTTGCCGTAGGGGAGCAGGCCCAGTCCGTTGTCGACGATCCGGAGCTCCGGACCGAAGGAGTCGGTGGTGCCGCCCCGGAACCAGCAGATCGACCCGGCGGACACGCCGCCGAGGACGACGCCGGACTCCCAGGCGCGGCGGAACACGGTGTCCAGGCCGTGCACCCGCCAGACCGCGAGCAGGTTGGCCACGGACCCGCCGTTCACCCAGACGACGTCGCAGGACCGGACGTAGTCGTCGAGGTCGGCGGTCGGCGGCATCGGGAACAGGTTGAGGTGCCGGACCTCGACCCCGGCGAGCTGGCCGGCCTCCGACACGGCCGCGTTGAACCACCGCTGGTCACCGCCGGCGGTCCCGACGTGGCAGATCACGGGCCGGCGGCCGCGCACACCCGAGAGGTCGACGGCATGGTGCAGGAGCGGCGCGAACTCCAGTTCGGTGCGGTGGCCCCGCAGCAGGCCGCCGGAGGTGGCGAGGATGGTGGGATGCGCTGCTGACATGGCTGCACCTTCGTGGATGGCGGCGACCGGGGCAAGCGGGTGACCGGACCAACCCGCCGGCACGGCCAGGCGGTGGGCGGCTCCGGGTCCGATGTCGGCGCGGCCGGTGTCGGGGGCGGGAAGCCGGTGGCGTCCTGGTCCGGGCGGCCGTCCGAGCCCGCCTCCCGCGCCGGAGGCGGGCTCGGACCCGCCGTGAGCGCGGTCAGGGCCGGGTGCGGGTGGCCGCCGTCGTCAACGCGCGCACCGAGGTGCCGATCCGGTGCCGGACGTCGGCGTCGGTGACCACGCCGTCCGCCCCGATCAGCCGCCGTTCCACCGGCACGTCCAGGCAGGCGTCCTCGACGACGCGTGCGGCGGTGTAGGTGAGGACGGTTCGCAGCGTCCGGTAGGTGCCCGCCGCGCGTCCTGGCGCGGTCGAGCAGTTCAGCCACGCCACCGGCTTACCGGTCATGACGGTGTCACCGATCGTCCACTCCAGCAGGTTCTTCAACGCTCCGGGGAGGGTTCCCGCGTACTCCGGCGTCGAGAACAGCAGGGCGTCGGCGGCGCGGACCGCCGTGCGGAGGTCGCGGACGGACCCCGGGATCGCCTCGCCGTCGAGGTCGGGCGTGAAGTGCGGCAGGTCGGCCAGCGCCGAGCAGGTGGTGGCCTGCCACCCCTCGGGCAGGGTGGACGCGGCCGTGGCCAGGGCGGAGGAGTTCACGGACCCCCGGCGGGTGCTTCCGCTGATGAGGAGCAGGGTTCGGGCGGGGTGTCGCGACATGATCGAGGTGTACTGGGTCGTCCGGGTTGTCGAGCCGACCGCGCGCCGGACCGTCACCGCGGCCGCTCACCCGGGGCGCGGGAGCGCGGTCCGGAGCACGGGCGGGGAACGAGCGTCCCCGCCGCCCGGCCGCCCCGCCCCCGCGGTCGCCGCCCGGCCGGGCCCGGATCGGGAGAAGCGCCCGGCGGTCCGTGGTGGGAGGTCGGTGGCGGTGACCGTCCCCCGGGAGGGGGGTGCCCTCGGACCGGTGCCGGTGGAGCGGGTGCGGTGAGCGGGCAGGTGAGGACGGCGTCAAAAGATCGACGGGCCGAGCGCGTCGCCGGGCCTTCTGCCACCATTCTCCCGTGGTCGCCACTCCGTCCTCCCGTGGCTCCCGGCTTCGACGTCTGTTCACCAGGACCGTGATCGGTGTTCTCCTGATGGGCCTGCTCGTGGTCGGCGGCACCCTTTTCCGCGTCTGGCAGGTCGCCCGCGACGACGACCGGGGACCGGCGGACGTCGTCATCGTGCTGGGCGCCGCGCAGTACAACGGCCGTCCCTCCGCCGTCCTGGAAGCCCGCCTCGAGCACACCGCGCAGCTCTACGCGGACGGCGTCGCCGACCGGGTCCTCACCGTGGGGGGAAGCCGAGCCGGCGACGTGTACACCGAGGCGGAGGCGGGCCGGAACTGGCTGGTCGACCGAGGAGTTCCCGAGGCGGCCATCGTCCCGGTCGGGGAGGGCAGCGACACCCTCGGCAGCGTCCGGGCGGCCGCCGAGGAGGCCGAGCGCCAGGGGTGGCGGAGCGCGGTGATCGTCAGCGATCCCTGGCACTCGCTGCGGGCGGTCACGATGGCCAGGGACGCCGGACTGGACGCCAGCGCCTCACCCACCCGGCGGGGTCCCATCGTGCAGACCCGGGAGCGGCAGGCCCGGTACATCATCCGCGAGACGGCCGCGTTGTTGCACTACCGCGCCACGCACGCCCCGGTGGCGGTGGACGCGCAAACGGGCCTGGGCTGAGGGCCGGCCCGTTCGTCGCGGGGCGCGGGGCACCGACCACGGGGGTGGCGGCACGGCCGGGGCCAGGGGGTGAGGCGGCCCGGGGTGCGGCGCGGCGCGGCGGTACCCTCGAAGATCCGCAGGTCGGACCCCGGATCGCGGGCGCCGATGGGGGCACGCTCACACCGCCCGGGCAGCGGCAGGCCGTAGGCTTGCCCCGATGAACCAGCGGTACCGTGAGCACGACGTGGCCCGGCTGCTCCCCGAGCAGCCCAAGCAAGCCGCCCTGCCCGGCGTGCACGGCGAACAGCGCAGCCCGTTCGCCCGGGACCGCGCCCGGGTGCTGCACTCCGCCGCCCTGCGCCGTCTCGCGGGTAAGACGCAGGTGGTGGGGCCGGACGAGGGAGACGTGCCCCGCACCCGGCTCACCCACTCGCTGGAGGTCGCGCAGATCGGCCGGGGCATCGGCGCCGAGCTGGGGTGTGACCCCGACGTGGTGGACACCGCCGGACTCGCCCACGACATCGGCCATCCACCGTTCGGCCACAACGGTGAGCAGGCGTTGAACGAGCTGGCCGCCTCCTGCGGGGGGTTCGAGGGCAATGCGCAGACGCTGCGCATCCTGACGCGGCTGGAACCGAAGTCGATCGACGCCGAGCAGCGGGTGGCCGGTCTGAACCTCACCAGGGCCTCCCTGGACGCCACGGTCAAGTACCCGTGGCCGCGACGTGCCGGGCAGCGGAAGTTCGGCGTGTACGCCGAGGACCAGGCGGTCTTCGACTGGGTGCGGGACGGGGCTCCGGTCAGCGGAGCCGGCTCCTCCCCGGGGGAGGCCGACCCGCCGCGCTGCCTGGAGGCGCAGGTGATGGACTGGGCCGACGACGTCGCCTACTCGGTGCACGACGTCGAGGACGGCGTGGTGGCCGGGCGGATCTCGCTGCGCGTCCTCACCGACGCCGTGGAGCGGCGCGCCCTTGCCGAACTCGCGGCCGCGAACTTCTCCGTGGACGGGGTCGCCGAGCTGGAGACCGCCGCCGCTCGCCTCGCTCGGCTGCCCGTGGTCGCCGATGTCCTGGAGTACGACGGTGGCCTGCGAGCCCAGGTGGCGTTGAAGCGCCTGACCAGTGAACTCGTCGGACGGTTCGCCTCGGCGGCGATCGCGGGCACCCGGCACAAGTTCGGTCCCGGGCCGCTCGTCCGGTACGCCGCCGAGCTGGTCGTCCCGGCGGAGGTGGCGGCCGAGGTGGCGGTGTTGAAGTCCCTGGCGGTCCGCTACGTCATGAGCGATCCGCGTCGTCTCGCGGCGCAGGCGGGGCAGCGGGAGCTGCTGGCCGAACTGGTCGGGGCGCTGCTGGACCGGGCGCCGGACGCGCTCGATCCGGCCTTCCTGCCAGCCTGGCTCCGGGCCCCGGACGACACGGGGCGGCTGCGGGTGGTCATCGACCAGGTCGCCTGCCTCACCGACGCGCAGGCCCGCCGGTGGCACGGCGAGCTGGTACCTCGGCGAGGATCCGGGGGCTGACCGGGGCCCGTCGATCCCGTCCGCCCGTCCCAGCGGGCGGGGCGCGTCGGGGACGGTCCCGTCGTCCTTCGCGTGGCTCCTGACCAGGAGCGGGGGCACCCGGCCTGGCAGGACCGGGGGAGCGGCGAGCGGTGACAGGGGCACGACCACCGCCCCGAGCTCGTCCAGACCGGGGCGAGGCCACCGAGGCCGGGCGGTGCCAGCGCCGCGACCGGCGGACGGTCGACGACCAGCGTCTCCCGGGTGGAGGCGGCCTGGGTGTCGGCGGGGGTGAACACACGACCCCGGTATGCACCCCGGGGTCACGGGTCGCCTCGCGGCTGCCGCCCGGCGGAGCCCGCCCGAGGGACCCGGGGCCGGTTTCGCCCCGCGTGGCCGGGGCACCCCCGCACCAGGCTGACCCCGTCGTCGGTCCCGGTCCGCGTCGGCCCTCCTCGGCGCCCCGCGACACCCCGCGCCGGCGGTAGGTTGGCGAACAGCCCGGTCGCGGGACGTGTCGGCGGCCGGAAACCCTCGACCAGGGAGCTGTCCTCGGTGGATGATCGTGCTCATCTCGCATTCGCGCTGTCCCTGCTGCGTGCTCTCGAACCAGATCCCGCGACCACCTTCTGCTGGTCCCCCTACTCGGTCACCAGCGGCCTGGGTCTCGTCGCCTCCGGGGCGCACGGCCGGACCAGGGACGAGTTGCTGGCCCTGCTGAGCCCCGGCAAAGTGGCGAGCGTCGACCGCATCGCGGAACGCCTCACCTCGGCGAGCGCGCTGAAGGTCCTCGGTACCCACCAGGAGCGGCCGGTGCTGGCGCTCAGCAACACGCTGTGGATTCGACCGGACATCGACGTCTCGGGGGATTTCGTCGAGGGGCTCGGGGACTGGCCGGGAGGGGCGGTCCGGGCGGCGGACTTCGCGTCCGACCCCGACGGCGTGCGCCGGCTCATCAACCAGGACGTGGCGGAGACCACGCGTGACCTCATCCCGGAGCTGCTGGCGCCCGGCGCGGTGGAGCCGAGGACGGTCGCCACCCTCGTGAACGCGTTGTACCTGCGGACGTCGTGGATCTCCGGGTTCACCGAGCGCGAGACCTCCCCCCAGCCCTTCCACGCGCCTGGTGGCCGGCGGGACGTCCCGACCATGCGGCAGGTCGGCCGGCTGCCGCACGCGGCCCAGGACGGCTGGCAGGCGGTCAGCCTGCCCGCGCACGGCGGGGTGGAGGCCGTCGCGTTGCTCCCGGACGGCGACCTCCCGGATTCGGAGGTCGCCCTGGACGCGTGGACCCTGGGGCGGTTGCTCGACTCGATGCGGTCCACGCAGGTGGACCTGTTCCTGCCCCGGCTGCGGGTCTCCGGCCGGGCCGAGCTCCAGGAACCGCTCGGGGCGTTGGGGGTGAACACCGTCTTCACCCCGGACGCCGATCTGAGCGGGATCAGCGCGTCCCGGCGGGTGTTGCTGTCCTCGGTGGTGCACGAGGCGGTGCTGCGGGTCGACGAACAGGGCCTGGAGGGCGCCGCCGCCACGGCCGCCGTGGTCTCCCTCACCGCCGCCGCGCCTCCCTCACGCCCGGTGGTCGTCCGCCTGGACCGGCCCTTCCTGCTGCTCGTGCGGCACCGCCGCAGCGGGGAGGTGTACTTCCTGGCGAGGGTGGCCGACCCCGGTCGGTGACGGGCGGGGCCCCGGCGAGGGGCCGTGGGGGCCGCCGGGCGGACCTCCGAGCGGATCGCTCGGGGGTGTCCCTAGACTCGGGGCGTGGCGGGACGGATCCGGGACAGCGACATCGCGGAAGTACGGGACCGCAGCCGGATCGACGAGGTCATCGGGGAGTACGTCGAGCTTCGTCGGGCCGGCGCGGGCGCGCTCAAGGGACTGTGCCCCTTCCACGACGAGAAGACCCCGTCGTTCAACGTCCGCCCCAACCACGGCACCTTCCACTGCTTCGGCTGCGGCGAGGGTGGCGACGCGATCAGCTTCCTGATGAAGCACGACCACCTCGGTTTCGTCGAGGCGGTCGAGCGGCTGGCGGACCGCATCGGGTACCGGCTGACCTACGAGGGCGGCGGGACCACCGTCCAGCGGGACCGGGGGACGCGGTCCCGGCTGATCGAGGCGCACCGGGCGGCGGCGGAGTTCTACGCGGAGCAGTTGCGCACCCCGGACGCGCTGGCGGCCCGCGAGTTCCTGGCCACCCGGGGCTTCGACGAGGAGGCGGCCACCCGGTTCGGCTGCGGTTTCGCCCCGGCCGGGTGGGACACCCTCACCAAGCACCTGCTCGGCCGGGGTTTCGCGCTGGAGGAGCTGTACAAGGCGCAACTCTCCCGCGAGGGCCGGCGTGGCCCCATCGACCGGTTCCACCGCCGGTTGTTGTGGCCGATCCGGGAGATCTCCGGGGACGTCGTCGGGTTCGGCGCCCGCCGGATCTTCGACGAGGACCCGATCCAGGCGAAGTACGTCAACACCTCCGAGAGCCCGATCTACAAGAAGTCGCAGGTGCTCTTCGGCCTCGACCTGGCCCGCCGGGAGATCGCCCGCCGGCGGCAGGCCGTCGTGGTGGAGGGCTACACCGACGTGATGGCCATGCACCTGGCGGGAGTGCCCACGGCGGTGGCCTCCTGCGGGACGGCCTTCGGTGAGGACCACATCGCGGTGCTCCGCAGGCTGTTGATGGACGACGACGCCTTCCGGGGTGAGGTGATCTACACCTTCGACGGCGACGAGGCGGGGAAGAAGGCCGCGCTGCGCGCCTTCGACGAGGACCAGCGGTTCACCACCCAGACCTACATCGCGGTGGCGCCGGAGGGCATGGACCCGTGCGAGCTCCGGCAGGACAAGGGCGACGCGGCGGTCCGGGACCTGGTCGCCCAGCGCACACCCCTCTTCGAGTTCGCGATCAGGGCGGTGTTGGAGGAGTACGACCTGGACACCGCCGAGGGGCAGGTGGAGGCGCTGCGGCGCACCGTTCCGCTGGTCGCCAGGATCAAGGACCAGGCGCTCCGGGAGCGCTACGCGCCCCGGTTGGCCGGCTGGGTCGGTTGGCCGGAGGAGCAGACGGTGGTGCGGCGGGTGCGGGAGAGCGCCGGCGGGAAGGTGGAGGCCCCACGTCCCCGACGGGCACGGGCGACCGACCCGAACCAGGGCAGCCTGGCCGTGGACGTCGACGCGCCTCCCCGCCCCGATCCCCGCGACCCCGCGCTGCACGTGCAGCGGGAGGCGCTGAAGATCGCGCTGCAGCTCCCCGCACTGGCCGGTCCGGTGTACGACACGCTGGACGAGAGCGCCTTCACCCACCCCGCCTACGTGGCACTGCACCGCGCGGTCATCGCCGCCGGCGGCGCCTCCTGCGGGTTGTCGGGGTCGTCGCTGGTGGACGCGGTGGGCCGGGAGTGCGCGCACGACTCGCTCCGGTCGTTGCTGACCGAGTTGTCGGTGGAGTCGCTGCGGTCGCGGTCCGAGTCCGATCCCCGCTACGTGTCCAGCATCCTCGCCGCGATGCGGGAGTTCGTGGTGGCCAGCCAGATCGCCGACCTGAAGTCGAGGCTCCAGCGGATGTCGCCCACCCAGGACGCCGACGAGTACCGGGCCCTGTTCGGGGACCTGGTGAGCCTGGAGGAGTACCGGAAGGCGTTGCGGGAGCAGTCTGCCATGGGAGGACTGGTGTGACGGGCTGGTGGAAGCAGTTCACCGAGCGGCTGGCCGGGCGGGAGCCCGTGCCCGACGGCTTCGAGGGCACGCTCGAGGGGGACGAACGCGTGCTCGCCTCCGCGTCGACGGGTCTGGGCGGGGTCGTCCTCGCGACTCCACTGGGCCTGTGGCTCCCTGACGTGGAGGTGGGCCACCGGCGGGTCGGCTGGCACCTGATCAGCAAGGCGACCTGGCGGGACGGTGTCCTGACGGTGGTCGAGTCGGTGGCCGAGGAGCCGGCGGAGGACGTGCAGGTCCTCAGCGACCGGGCGCCCCGCCGGTACGGCCTCGAGCAGCCGGGGCGGCTGCCGGAGATCGTCCACAAGCGGGTGACCGGCTCCATCCAGTCCCGGCACCACCGGGAACTCCCCGGCGGGGGAGCCTGGTTCGTCCAGCGGAGGATGCCGGGCCGGGACGGCGTGCTGTTGCAGGTCCGGCCGGAGCCGGGCACCGACGCCGGGGCCGTCACCGAGGTGGCGACGGCGGTCGCCGCCCAGATCCGCCAGGCACGAGACGCCTCCCCGGAGTAGCCAGCAGTCCCGGGGGCGGGGGACCGTTCACCCTGCAGTGGAGTCGTTCGCGCACGCTCCGCTGCGGCGTGTGGGACCCCCGCGTAGCCTGCCACCTGAGGAGGCAACATGATCAAGATCGCGATCGGTGCCGCCGTCGGCTACGTCCTGGGGGCGAAGGCGGGGCGCGCACGCTACGAGCAACTGGTTCGTGCCTACCAGCAGGTCGCCAACCACCCGACGGTGCGCACGACCGTCGAGTCGGCGTCGGCCAAGGTTCGTGACCTGGCCCGGCGGACCTCGGCCCGCTACACGGACACGGAGATCTGAGGCTCGTCGGCGACGGGGCGTGCGGGCGGGTGGGCGCCCGTTCCCGCACCCCCGGACCAGGGTCCGCCGGGTAACGGGGGCTCGGGCTCGAGCCGGCACTGGCGGCACCCGTGCCGCACGGTCGTGGGCCGAGCCCGGCTGGCGCGGGAACGCGCGCGACGAGGGTGGGGGTGGCGGCCCCGGCCGGTCCGGTCGGGGCGTCGGGAGGCGGCTCGCGTGGTCCCGGCGGCCGTGCCGGTGGGTGGTTCCAGCCGGGAGATCCGTGGCTGGGCCACCACGGCAGGCGGGCTCGGGGGAACGCCCCGGACACGGGACGAGCGCCGCCTCCGGGGCGTTGGCCGGCGCGGACCCGCCATGTCGTCCCGCGTGGTGCCCGTCAGGGCGGGCCAGCCCGCGCGGTCCAGCTCGGCGCACTCCTGCCGTGCGCGGTGAGGCCTCGGGGTCCTCGGACCGATGGGCCGGGGGCCGCCCCGTTCCCGTCACCTCCACGGTGGTACCGCCTGGTGGCTGGCGGCGCTGGGAGCCCCGTGGCGGGCCGGAGGCGGAGCCCCTCGTGGGACGCGCGGCCACCCGCACGCGGCGGGCCGTCCGGCTCCCGCCGCGTTCAGGCGTGCGGGGTGGTCGCCACGACGAAGATCCGCCGGAAGGGGAACCACGTGGTGCCGTCCTCCCGGCGCGGGTAGGCCTCGCGGAGCAGCGGGGCGAGGTCCTCCCGGAACTCCCGCCATTCGGCGTCGTCGAGCTGGGTCCGCACCGGTCGGAGACCTGTCCCGCTCAGCCATTCCAGGACCGGGTCCTCGCCGGTCAACCGCTGGAGGTAGGTCGTCTCCCACGCGTCGACCGCGCAGCCCGCCGCCGCCAGGAGATCGCCGTACTCGGTGGGGGTGGAGACGACGTCGGCGCGGGCGACGAGCGAGTCGCCGAGCCTGTCCCGCCAGCGGGGCGTGGCGGCGATCTGGCGGACGCTGACGTGCGCGGGACTGCCCTGGTTGCCGGGCACCTGGAAGGCGATGGTCGCTCCGGCGGGCAGCTCCTCCGCCCAACGGCGGAGCAGCTCGCGGTGCTCGGGTACCCACTGGAGGAGGGCGTTGGCGACGACGACGTCGGTGTCCGGGCTGGGACGCCACTCCCGGACGTCGCCCAGCTCGGCGGCCACCCCGAGCCCCCGGGCCTCCTCGACCATCTCGGGCGAGGCGTCGAGGGCCTGCACCGTGGCGGTGGGCCAGCGGCGGGGCAGGTCCGCTGTCAGGTTGCCGGGGCCGCATCCGAGGTCGACGACCCGGCGTGGCGTGGTCGTCCGGATGCGGGCCACCAGGTCGTGGAAGGGGCGGCCCCGCTCCTCGGCGAAGGTGAGGTAGGTGTCGGGGTCCCACTGGGGGTTCTGCATCAATCCTCCAAAACCGTACGTACGTCTTGTATAGCAGGAGCGGGTGCCGTGGTCGAGTGCCCCGGTCCGGAGCGGCGACGTGCCGCCCCGCGCCCCGGGTGTCCGCGCTCCCGCGTCTCCGTGCCGCGTCCGTGCCCCGCCGGGCCTCCGGTGGAGTGCCCGTCGGGCGCCCGGACCCGGGGCGTCGTGCACCCCCGCTGCGGAACGCAGCTCGTTGATTTTCACTCCTTCGGTTGACGCCTGGTGGGGGTCAACGGGAATGGAGGAGACCGGTTTCCGGCGTCGGGAGCACCAGCGCGCCGTTTCCCCCGGCGCCCTTCCTCCACGGTCGACGTCCCGCCGGGCGGGACGGGGATTCCCGGGGATTCCGAAACCATGCGGAGGTGTTCGTCCCGCCTCGTGGGCGGGAATTCCGCGACTCGTCGGGAGGCGCCCCGGAGCGCCGCCGTTCCGAGCGGCTCGCCGCCTCGCGGCCCCGGTGTCGTGTTGGGGAAACCCGCGCTGGGCGTCCCCTGAACGGTGGAATACCCCTGAGGCAAACGCGGATGGACCCCGGTAGTCCGGGGGAAATGAGCCGGAAGTGCTCGGCATTCGAGTGAATCGTCTCCACTGAAGAGTGCAATGGATGAATCGCTAGGCCAGTCGCGTGAACCAGCGGCTGTTGTGGTTTTCGGTCCTGTGGTTGTCTGCGACTGCTTCTGGAATGGACGAAGGAGAGTGCGGGGTATGGCGGTCGCCGTCACCGGAGCCACGGGGTTCCTGGGGATTCACCTCGTCCGCGAAATGCTCGCGGAACACGACGAGCTGATCCTGCTCGCACGAACCCCCGCCTCCACCGTGCTGCGCCGCATGATGCGCTACTACACCGAGTTGGACGTGACGCCCCCGGAGATCCGGGGCCTGCGCGAACGGTTGCGCATCGTCCAGGTCGACCTCGCCGCACCCGACCTGGGGCTGGACTCCCGGCAGTTCCGCCTCCTCGCCGACCAGATCGACGCGGTGTGGCACAGCGCGGGCGACACCGACCTCGGCGGTCGGCTGGACCAGTTGCGGCAGACCAACGTCGAGGGGACCCGAGGCGTGCTGGCGCTCGCCCTGGCCGGCGCGCGGCGCCCGAGCGTGTGCCATGTCAGCACCGCCTTCGTCGCCGGTCGGAGGCGGAGCGGCGTGATCGCCGAGGACGACCTCGACGACAGCCACGGCTTCGAGAACCTCTACGAACAGTCCAAGTTCGAAGCCGAGGTGCTGGTCCGCCGCTGGGCCTCGGAACACCAGCGGACCGTGACGGTGCTCCGCCCGAGCGTCCTGGTGACCAACCGGCCGTTCCGCGGCCCCCGACCCGGCCACCCGGTGAAGATCCTCGTGCGCCGGATGATCGACGTCGTCCGCCAGCACGGCGAGGCGCGGGCGGGCACCGACAGGGGCCGGACCCGCGTCCGCGTCGTCGGGGACAACGAGGCACGGCTGAACTTCCTCCCCGTCGAGCTGGCCGCGCGGATGATGGTCCGGCTCGCGGCGGCGGCCCCCTCGGGGCCGGTGGACACCTACCACGTCGTCGCGGACCACGACGTCTCCGTCCTGCTCCTCACCGATCTCATCGAGCGGGTCCTGCCGTTGCGCATCCAGCTCGTTCCCGAGGTGCCTCCCCCGTTGTCCGCACTGGAGTTCGCCACGGGCCTCCAGCCCTCGCTCACCGGCTACCTGCTGCACCGCCGTCGGTTCGACGCGTCCAGGGCGCGGGCCAGCCTCGCCGGGGCGCGGGGGGCCAACGAACTCCTGGCTCCCCCCGTCGACCTGGACTACCTGGCGTCAGCCATCCGCGAGTCCCGCCCCGCTGGGCGTGGATGACCGTCCGAGGAGAAGCGGCGTGATGTCCCTCGCCTACCCCAGCCCTTCGGTTCCGGCACCCAGCTGGACACCGGGCGCCGTGCCCCCGGCGTTCACGGCCCCCGAGATCTTGGCGGTCCTCCCCCGGATCAGGGAACCGCTGCACGTCGTCCGCGCCGCCGACGGCCGCTACGGCCTCGGCGTCGGAGGGGGAGCCGCCGAGGGCCGTCCCGGCTACCCCCTGGTCGGTTCGCTGCCGCCCCTGTACCCGGAATGGCTGGGAGACCGGTCCTTCCTCGACGCCCACGGGGTCCGCTTCCCCTACGTGGCCGGCGAGATGGCGAACGGCATCGCCGGCATCCGGATGGTGTCCGCCCTCGCGCGGGAGGACCTGCTCGGGTTCCTGGGAGCGGGCGGCCTGGGGCTGGCCGAGGTGGAACGCGCGGTGGACGAACTCGCGGCGGCGCTGCCCGACCACCGCAACTGGGGGGTCAACCTGATCCACTCGCCGTCCGAACCCGAGCTGGAACGCGCCGTGGCCGAGCTGCTGCTCGACCGCCGGGTGCCCTGCGTCTCGCTGTCCGCCTTCATGGACCTCACCCCCGCCGCGGTCCGCGTCGCGGCCAGGGGACTGCGGAGGGCCCCGAGCGGGGAGGTGCTGCGACGCACCCGGATTTTCGCGAAGGTGTCCCGGCCCGAGACCGCCGCGCTCTTCCTGTCGCCGGCACCAGCCCGCCTGCTGAGCGCGTTGGTCGGCCGGAACGAACTGACGGCGCAGGAGGCGGAGATCGCCGCGACCGTTCCCCTCGCCGAGGACGTCACGGTCGAGGGGGACAGCGGCGGTCACACCGACAACCGTCCGCTGGGCTGCGTGCTGCCCGTCGTGCTCCGCCTCCGCGACGAGCTGGTCGCCCGCCACGGGTACGACCGGCCGGTCCGGGTCGGAGCGGCCGGGGGTCTCGGTACTCCCGAGGCGTTGGCGGGGGCCTTCGCCCTCGGCGCCGCCTACGTGGTCACCGGGTCGGTCAACCAGTCGTCCGTGGAGGCCGACCTGTCCCAGGAGGCGAAGGACCTGCTGGCGAACGCGGGCGTGGCCGACGTGACCATGGCGCCGGCGGCGGACATGTTCGAGCTGGGTGTCAGCCTCCAGGTGCTCCGGCGGGGGACCCTGTTCCCCGCGCGCGCCGGGCGCCTGCGTTCCCTGTACGAGTCCTACGCCAGCCTGGAGGACCTCCCGGAGACCGTGCGGGACACCCTCGAACGGGAGGTGCTGCACGCCTCCCTCGACGAGGTGTGGGCCAGGACCCAGGAGTTCTGGCGGCACCGCGACCCCGCCGAGCTGGAGAGGGCCCGGCGCGATCCCCGGCACCGGATGGCGCTGGTGTTCCGCTGGTACCTGGGCAGTTCCAGCCGCTGGGCGATCGAGGGCGACCACCAGCGACGGCTGGACTACCAGCTCTGGTGCGGGCCCGCCATGGGCGCCTTCAACCGGTGGGTCGCCGACGGGTGGCTCGCCGACCCCGCGAACCGCTCGGTCGTGCAGATCGCCCGCAACCTGCTGGAAGGCGCGGCGGTGGTCACCCGGGCGCACCAGGCCAGGACCTCAGGAGTCGCCGTACCAGCCGAAGCGCTGCGGTTCCGTTCCCGGCCGCTCGGTTGATGCCATCTGGACAGAGAGGCCACGATGTCAACTGAACCGACCTGCCCGCCGATCGCCGTCGTCGGCCTCGGTGTGCTCGCTCCCGGTGCCGTCGGAGTCGAGGACTTCTGGCGGATGGTGCTGGAACGGCGGGACCTGATCACCGATGTCCCCCGCGACCGGTGGTTGGCCGAGGACTACTACGACCCCGACCCCCTGGCACCCGACCGCAGCTACGTGCGACGGGGCGCGTTCCTGTCCCCCGTCGACTTCGACCCCCTGGCCTTCGGCATCCCCCCGTCGATCCTCTCCGCCACCGATACCGCCCAGCTGTTGGCGCTCGTGGTGGCCCGGCAGGTGTTCGACGAGATCGGTCTCGACGACCTCGACCGGGAACGGGTCGGGGTGATCCTCGGCGCCTCCACCCTGGACCTGATCCCCTACACGGCGACCCGGTTGCAGGGACCGTTGCTGCGCAAGGTGCTGCGGGAGCACGGCCTGCCCGAGGAGGACGTCGAGCACCTCGTGCGGCGCGTCGTCGACCTGGTGCCCCCCTGGGGGGAGGCGACCTTCCCCGGTGGCCTGACTAACGTGGTCGCCGGCCGGGTCGCCAACCGGTTCGACGTGCACGGCGTCAACCACACCACGGACGCGGCCTGCGCCAGCTCCTTCGCCGCGCTCGCCTCGGCCGTCGCGGAGCTGCGGCTGGGGCGGGCCGACCTGGTGGTCACCGGCGGGGTGGACACCTTTAACGACATCACCGCGTTCGTGGGGTTCAGCAAGACCCCCGCGCTGTCCCCGACCCAGGACTGCCGGCCGTTCTCCGACCGCGCCGACGGGACGATGCTCGGGGAGGCGCTGGGCATGGTCGCGCTCAAACGGCTCGACGACGCCGAGCGGGACGGCGACCGGGTGCACGCCGTCATCCGGGGAGTCGGCGCCTCCTCCGACGGGAGGAGCACGTCGATCTACGCCCCGCTGGAGCGGGGGCAGCGCCGGGCGTTGCGCCAGGCGTACGCCGAGGCGGGGTACGGGCCGGAGACCGTGGAACTGCTCGAGGCGCACGGCACCGCCACCCCGGCCGGGGACGTGGCGGAGTTCGCCGCGTTGCGGGCGGTCTTCGACGCGACGGGCCGGCCGGACCGGCAGTGGTGCGCGCTGGGTTCGGTGAAGTCGCAGATCGGGCACACGAAGTGCGCGGCAGGGGCGGTGGGCCTGCTCAAAGCCGTGCTGGCCGTGAAACAGGGCGTTCTGCCGCCGACGATCAAGGTCGACCGCCCCAACCCGGAGCTGGGGCTGGACGAGAGCCCCTTCCACCTGAACACCGAGTGCAGACCCTGGGTCCGCCCCTCCGACCACCCCCGTCGCGCTTCGGTCTCCAGCTTCGGGTTCGGGGGGAGCAACTTCCACGTCACGCTGGAGGAGTACCGGCCGACACCGGGAACACGGGGCCGGCCGGCGTGGCGGGTGAGGTCCTCGCCGGCCGAACTCGTCCTGCTCTCGGCGGAGAGCGCGTCCGAGGTCGCGGCGGCCGCGCGGTCCCTCGACACCGGTCAACCGCTGGCCGACCTCGCCCGGCGGTCCCAACGGGAGTTCCGGGGGGAGGCGCCCGTCCGGCTCGCACTGGTCGTCGGCACGGACGGCGTCCACACCCTCGGCGAGGCCGCCGATCTCGTCGAGCGCCGCCAGGGGTCCTCGTTCGACACCCCCACCGGCTGGCACTACGCCGTGGGAGTGCCCCGGCCCGGACGGCTCGGGTACCTCTTCCCCGGGCAGGGGAGCCAGTACGTGGGCATGGGCGCGGACCTGGCGGTGCACCTCCCCGACGGCCGGGAGCCCTGGGACCGCGTGGCGGACCTCGACTTCGGTGTGGAACTGCACCGCCGCGTCTTCCCGCCCCCGTCGTTCTCCCAGGCCGAGCTGGACGAGCGGCAGGAGCGGTTGACCGAGACCGCGTGGGCGCAACCGGCGCTCGCCGCCCACTCCCTGGCGTTGCTGGGGGTGCTGGGCGAGGTGGGCCTCCGACCGGACTGCGCGGCCGGGCACAGTTTCGGCGAGCTCGTCGCCCTGCACGCCGCCGGGGTGTTCGACGCCGACTCGCTGGCACGGCTCGCCCGCCGCCGTGGTGAGGTGATGGCGGACCTGCCCGACGAGGCCGGAGCGATGCTCGCGGTCACGGCACCCGGCGACGAGGTCACCGACGTGCAGCGCGCCCACCCGGGGGTCTGGCTGGCCAACCACAACGCGCCCGACGAGGTGGTGGTCGCGGGGCCGCGCGAGGCCGTGGGAGCGGTGGCCTCCGACCTGGCCGCGCGGGGCATGCGCTCGGTGCCACTGCGGACGGCGGGCCCGTTCCACACCCCCATGATGTCCGGCGCCCGGGGCCCCCTCGCGGCCTTCCTGGCGGGGATCAGCGCGGCACCGCCCCGGCTCGAGGTCTACGGGGGCTCCGATGCGCGGCCCTACCCCACGGACCCGGCGGAGATCCGGGCGCGCGTCGTCGACCAGGTGACCCGGGCGGTGCGTTTCCGGGACGTCGTCGAGGCGATGTACGAGGCGGGGGTTCGCACCTTCGTCGAAGTCGGGCCGTCGGCGGTGCTGACGGGCCTGGTGGGACGTGTCCTCGGAACCCGCGAACACCTGGCCGTCCCGTTGGACAGGCCGGGGCGGTGCGGCGTCACGGCCCTGTGGGACGGCCTGGCGCGCTTGGCGGTGCGCGGTGTTCCCCTCGATTTCCCCCGGTTGTGGTCGGCCTACGAGCCGACCCGGACGACAGTGGAGGCGAAGCCCAGGATGACGGTGTCAATCAACGGTGGGAACCACGGCCGGCCCTACCCGACGGCGAACGGCTCCGGGGAACTCCCCCCGTCGGCGGTCCCGCGGCCCGTCCCCTCCGCGCCCGCGGTCGTTCCCGCTCCGCCCCCCAGCTCCCCGCCCCCCATCGCTCCACCTCCTCCCGCGCCGGCGCCGCCGGCCACTCCGGTGCCGGCCACGCCCGCCGGCCGCGGCGACACCACCAGCGGGTCCACGCCGTTACCGGGACGCCGTGCCCAGCACGGCCGGACGGTGCCGGACAACGGGCCGGGGCTCGCGCCGGAGAGCGACCGGGTAGCTGCTCCGGCACCCGCCGAGCCGCCCCTGACCGCGTTCGCCGCGCACGGGGCCGACACCGAGGACTCCGGGTACTCCCCGCCTTCCACCCCGGACGGCGGCTCCGACTGGCTGCGCGTCGTGGGGGAGGCGCAACGGCAGGCGGCGCAGGCCCACTCCGACTTCCAGCGGATGATGACCCAGAGCCACCTCGCGTTCCTCCGGATGTCCGAGTCGACCTTCGCCGCGCTGTTCGGCGGCGTGCCCTTCCGGGGGAAGGAGGCGGAGGAGTCGAGTTGGGCGCGGGC
>NZ_AGVX02000115.1 GCF_000239155.1 Actinoalloteichus spitiensis RMV-1378 | reverse complement strand
GCCCCGTTACCGGGGTGGGGCCGTCGTCGCGGCGGCCGGCCGTTGGCGTCAGTTGCCCGGCACGACCAGGCCGTCCGGCCAGTCGTACACGTACTGGGTCTGCGGGTTGAACTCGTCGAAGGTGACCCGCTTCGCGGTGTTCGTCCTCGGGTCGTCGAGCTCGACGACGTCGAGGCCCCGCTGCATCCCGTTGGAGTAGATGTAGCCGTTGTAGTAGTAGGCCGACCACGAACCCCCGCCCTGGAGGCGGTCGGGGTTCAACGGCCCGCGGTCGAAGTAGGCGATCTCCCTCGGCCGGGCGGAGTTGGTGAAGTCGAAGACGGAGATGCCGCCCTGGTACCAGGCCTGCACCATGAAGTCGCCGTGCTTGGTCGGGATCAGCGATCCGTTGTGCGCGACGCAGTTCTCGGTGTCCTCCTGGTGGCGGGGGATCTTGTAGTAGCTGCGGAACTCCAGCTTCGTCTCGCCGTCCCGCTCGACCAGGTCGTAGATGCCGTTGGCGCCCCGCGTCGGACCAACCTCCTCGTTGCAGGTGGCCGCGCCGCCGCCGCCGAGCTCGTCGGTGAAGACCACCTTCGTCCCGCTGTTGTTGAAGGTGGCGGAGTGCCAGAAGGCGAAGTTCACGTCGTCGCGGACCCGTTCGATGACGACCGGGTTCACCGGGTCGGCGATGTCCATGAGGATGCCGTCACCCATGCAGGCGCCGGCGGCGAGGTTCTTGGCCGGGAACACGGTGATGTCGTGGCATCCGGTGGTCTTGCGCTGCCCGACGGGCGGGCCGGGGTTCCCGGTGTCCCCGGGGAAGAGCACCGGCTCGGCGATCAGCGCGGTGGCCGCCGGATCGTCCAGCGGAACCTCGATGATGGAGATCTTGTTGTGCGGTGGCTGGCACTGGGGGAAGTTCACCGAGGGCGCGTAGGAGGAGATGTACAGGTAGACGACCTCGCCGCCCTCGTCGGGCACGAGGGTGTGGGTGTGGGAGCCGCAGTCGGTGCGGACGTCGGCGACGTAGCGGGGGCTCGTCACGTCGCTGATGTCGAAGACCCGGATCCCTTCCCACCCGTCCGGGTCGGCGGCGGTCGTCGACTCGGAGTCGCAGGTGTTGTTGGTGCGCGGGTAGTCCACCGACAGGAAGAGCAGGTCCCCGTGAACGGAGATGTCGCCCTGCCCGCCCGGGCACCACACCTGGGAGGCGATCTCGGGTTCCTCCGGGTTGGAGATGTCGTAGACGACGAATCCGTTGTAGTTCCCGAAGAACGCGTAGTCGTCCCGGAAGCCGATGTCGCTGCCGACGCTGTCGGTGTTGTCGAACGGCGCCTGCTTGGGCAGGTGGGCGACGTGACGGATGTTGTCGCTGTGGAAGACCTCCTCGTCCACCGACTGCGGGAGGACGTCCGCGGTGGCGAACGGGTCGGCCTCGAGCGGGTCCGCGGGCTGCGCGTTGGCCGGCACGGCCAGCGTCGCGGCGGCCGCGAGCCCGGCGGCCGCGCCCAGAGCCGCCCGGGCTCTGCGCCCACGGGAATGGAAAGCCTGCCTCACGATGATCTCCCCTCGGGAATGCGCCCCCCCCCGGTGGCACGTCGAACCACCTAGCAGTATGTGGAGGATCATCGCTCCCCATATATCCGCCGAAAGAGTGATGATTTCACCAGAATCTTATGTGGCTGGACACTGTGCGTCAGGTCGGCGGTAGGCGCTGGTGGGGGCGCTGCTCCGGGTGTCGTGCGACGTCGTGGTTCCGGCGCTCGGCGATTTTCCCCCCTGGTGAGTGGGATTCCGTGTCAGGGATGTGAATGTTGTGTTTCACCCGTTCGGCCGTGAGCGGGGTGAGGTGTGGACGATCGCGGGAAGAATCGGGAAGTCGTCGCTCCGGTCTGGGAAACGGCGGTTCCCGCGCTTAGGCTGGCTCCTGGGGCGGGACCCGCTCGGTGGCGCGCTCCGGCGGCTCCACCGTGGACCACGGGGGTTCCGGGCGCCGCCCGATCGGTGACGGGATGACGGGAGGGTCGGATGCGGGTGCGGCACGCGGGCGGACCGGGGGCGTCGGGCGTGGGGCGGTTGACCGTCCTGGCCCTCGGCGCGGTGCTCCTCGCCGGGTGCACCGCCTCCGAGGTGGACGAGCACGCCCAGGCCCCGGCACCGCCGCTCGTCGCGCCGGGCGGGCCAGGTGACGAACCCCGCCACGTCGCCCCCGACGGTCCGCTCAGCGCCGGGCAACCCGAGCCCAACGAGCACGACCTCACCTTCGTCGACATGATGGTCCCCCACCACGAACAGGCGCTGGAGATGGCGGCGCTCGCCCCCGGCCGGGCGGAGGACTCCCGTGTCGTGTCGCTCGCCGGGCGGATCGAGGGGTCCCAGGGCCCGGAGATCGGCGCCATGCTCGGTTGGCGTGACGGGGTCGTCGACGCGGCAGGGCACGCCCACCACGGGGATCACCACGGGCACGACCACGCCGACATGCCGGGCATGGCCACGC
This sequence comes from Actinoalloteichus spitiensis RMV-1378, assembly GCF_000239155.1. Lineage (GTDB taxonomy): Bacteria > Actinomycetota > Actinomycetes > Mycobacteriales > Pseudonocardiaceae > Actinoalloteichus_B > Actinoalloteichus_B spitiensis. The sequence continues at coordinate 13,823 of NZ_AGVX02000115.1, read as the reverse complement.
GGGAGGAACTCGCCGAGCTTGCCGGGTCCGAGGGCGCGGACTTCGACCGGTTGTTCCTCCACCTCATGATCGCCCACCACGAGGGGGCGCTGGAGATGACCGACGAGGTTCTCTCACGCGGGGCGGACGTCACCCTCCAGGCGATGGCGGCGGACATGATGGTGGGGCAGACGGCCGAGATCGACACGATGCGCGAACTGCTCGGCTGATTCCGCTCGGTGACGGCCCGCTGCTCCGTCCGGGTAACGAGGTGGACAACGCCGGACTAGCTCCCGGTTGATCCTTTTCGTCTTCACTCGATCGTGTGAAACTCACCGCGAGGTTGGATTCCTCGTTCCCTGCCCATGGCGGGCTGGTCGCCCGCCCAAGCCGAGGAGTTGAGTTGCGCCCACTACGAGTTGTCGCCGCTGCGGCCTGTCTCGCGATCAGTGGTCTGGTCGCCCCCCTGGCGGGAGCCGCCACCGCCGAACCGGCCGAACTGGACACGGCCAACCAGCCGATGATCATCGACGGGAACTTCGCCGAGGAGACCCGCGGCGCGGCCCGGTTGTTCCGCAACGGCGCCGAGGTGTGCTCGGCCACCGTCATCGCCCCTGAATGGGTTCTCACCGCCGAGCACTGCGTCACCAGCAGCGGCAACAGCATCCGGTACGGCGACCTGGACCAGCACGCCGGCACCCTGGTGCACCAGGCTCCCAACGGTGTCATCACCCACCCGAGCGCCGACCTGGCGTTGATCCGGCTCGCGAACGAGGTCGACACCGAGTTCACCCCCCTCGCCCCGAGCCAGCAGGTCGCGGTGGGCGACACGGTCCAGACCTACGGCTGGGGAGCCACCTGCATCCCCGCGCCCGGCCAGGGCGAGGCCAGCTGCCAGTCGCAGTACCTCAAGTACGCCAACGTCCAGGTCACCGGGGTCGACGGCACCTGTCGCGGGGACTACCGGGGCGGCCTGGGGGTGTGCGGCTCCCGCATCGACGGCATCCCGGCCGGTGGTGACTCCGGCGGCCCGATGTTCTCCGAGTCGGGCTACCAGATCGGGGTCGCCTCCACCAGCGACCGCCGCAGCGTCACCGTCTACACCCACATCACCCCGTACCGGGACTGGATCACCCAGCACACCGGTGTCTGAGCGGTGACACGCTCCGCCCGCAGCGTTGTCCGTCCTCCTGGGAGGGGCCGGCTGTGAGCCCTTGGCGCCCCGGGTCGTACCCACCGGCCCGGGGCGCCGCGCCGTACCGGGGCCGGTGGATGGGGAACGGGGTGGACGGGCACGCCGCCCGTCGGCCCGGGCGGTGTCCGACCCGCCCCAGCGGCGGAACGACCGGCGGGGTGCGTGAACCGTGACCCGGGGCGCTGTAGGACCCTGCTGCTGGAGTCGGGTGTGGGAACGCTACCGAGGTGGTCGCCGCCCGCCCGGAGACGTGTTGGGCAGGGCCGAAGGACGATCTTGTCCTCTCGGTCGCGGACCTGCCAGGCTTCCTCCGCTCGTGATTCCCGCGTCCGCGCGGCGGCTTCCCACGTCGCCCGCGTGAGAGGAGTTTTCTCGTGCGTTCCCTACGTCTCCTGGCCGTCGCGGCCTGCGTCGCACTCGGCGGCCTGGTCGTGCCCCCGGCGGCCGCCGCCGACACCGCCGGCTCCGCGTCCACCGCTGCTCCCCAACCGATGATCATCGACGGGCACCGCGCCGAGGAGGATCGCGGTACCGCCCGCCTGCTTCGGGATGGGACCGGGGTGTGCACCGCCACCATCATCGCCCCCGAGTGGGCGCTCACCACCAAGTGGTGCGTCACTCCGGAAGGCCAGTACTCCCTTCGCTACGGCGCGCTGGAGGAGGACGGCGGCTCGGTGGTCGAGCAGGCACCGAACGGTGTCGTGGCGCACCCCTCGGCCGGCATCGCGCTGGTCCGCCTCGACAGCCCGGTGCAGGCGGACTTCGCTCGGCTGGCCCGGACCCAGCAGGTGGTCCCCGGTGACCATGTCCAAGGCTACGGCTGGGGACGCTTCTGCGTCGCCGCTCCCGGCAACCAGGCCGACTGCGAAACCACGTACCTCAGGTACACCGAGCTGAGGGTGAGCGCCGTGGGACTGGTCTTCCAGTGCGGTGGAGTCACCCGGCAGAACCACGTGTGCGTCACCAGGATCGACGGCATCCCGGCCGGTGGTGACTCCGGCGGTCCCCTGTTCTCCGAGTCCGGCTACCAGATCGGGGTCTCGTCGACGTCGGACAGCATGTTCGCCTCCTACGTGCACGTCCCCGCCTTCTACGACTGGATCAGCGAGGTGACGGGTATCTAGGACCGAGTGCCACCGCCCCGCGCCGGCCTCCCACTCCCCGGGAGGCCGACCGGGGAGGGCCATCCGGTCGCACGGGAGCGGATGTCCGGCACCCTGGTGCTCAGCGGGGCGGCGGGGCCGTGCTCTGGCGGAGCACCACCTCGGCCCGGGTGCGCACCGTGCGCGTCCCCCGGATGGGCTGGTCGCCGAAGGCCAGCCGGGCGGCCTGCTCGCCCATCTGCTCCAGGGGCAGCCGGACCGTGCTCAACGAGGGCACCAGGTCGCGGAGGGTGGGGATGTCGTCGAAGCCGGCCACCGAGAGATCCGCGGGGACCCGCAACCCCTGGTCCCGGATGGCGGCCATCGCCCCGGTCGCCATCACGTCGTTGACGGCGAACAGGCAGGTGATGTCGCTGTCCCTGGCCAGCATCTCCCGGGTCGACTGGTAGCCGCCGTCCCGGGTGAACGCCCCGTGCACCAGGACCGGCTCCGGGAGGGCGTCGTCCCGGCTCGCCAGCCCCTCCAGGAACCCGGCGGTGCGGTCCACCGCGCTGACCAGGTCGGCCGGGCCGGCGAGGATCCCGAACCGCCGGTGACCGAGTTCGGCCAGCCTGCTCGCCAGGGCGCGTGCCCCGTCCTGGTTGGCGGGCACCACGGTGTGCACCGGGAGGCGGTCCTGCGAGATGCACGCCACCCGGCCGCCCTGTTCCATGAAGGCCACCATTTCGGTGCTCAGCCGTTCGGTGTGCAGGGACTCGGTCGTGCGGCTGCCGGCGAGCACGACGGCGCGGGCCCGGTGGGCGCGCAGTGTGGAGAGCAGCGACAGTTCCCGGTCCGCCTCGCGGCCGGTCACACCGAGCACCACCACCAGCCCCCGGTCCTCGGCGACCCGGCTGACGCCGGCGGCGATGCTGGAGAAGTAGGGGTCGGCGATGTCGTGCACGAGCAGCCCGACCACGGGAGACGCGCTGCGGGCCAGTGCCTGGGCTGAGGCGTTCACCAGGTAGCCCAGCTCGGTGGCCGCGACCACGACCCGGTGCCGCAGCTCCTCGCCCACCCTGCGGTTCGAGCCGTTGAGCACCCGGCTCGCGGTCGCCAACGAGACCCTCGCGTGTTGGGCCACCTCGACCAGGGTGGGTTGTCGTCGTGCCACCGCCCCTCCCGATGTCAGCTCCGTCGCTCCGCACCAGCCTGGCCACACACCGCCGGAATGGTTGGGAAAGCACTTTCCGCCCTGCGGATGATGGCAGAGGCTGCTCCGGCCGGGTAGGTGGTCCTGCCTCGGGCTCGCCACTGGCCGGAACCGGTCAGCGGCCGGGCGGTCGCCCTGGTAAGCGCTTGCTGGGCGGGTTGGACACAGGTTGAATCCGCACAGGCAGCGGCCGAGGCCGGCACGAGGACGCCGGGGCGACGGCCGGACGGCCGGGGTGGCGGCGGGACGCGCGGAGCGGCCGGTGCACGCGCACTCGCCCCGGCGAGAACAGGCTCAGCGCCTGTGGAAGGAGCACCTCAAGGTGAGTGACGGCAGACAGCGGACGCGGTACGCGCTCGTCGGGCTGGGATCCCGGGCCGAGATGTACGTCAACGCGTTGGCCGGTGGGTTCCCGGACACGGCCGAACTGGTCGCGCTGTGCGACTCCAACCAGACCAGGATCGCCGCCTACAACGGTTGGCTCACCGACGCCGGCCGTCCGGCCTTGCCCGCCTACACCCCCGACCGCTTCGAGGAGATGCTCACGGCCGAACGCGTCGACGCCGTGGTCGTCTGCACCACGGACAGCGCGCACGACCACTACCTCGTCTCGGCGATGACCAACGGGCGCCGCGCCATCACCGAGAAGCCCATGACGGTCGACGTGGCCAAGTGCCGGGCGATCCTCGACACCCAACGCCGGACGGGCGTCCCGGTGGAGGTTACCTTCAACTACCGCTACAACCCGGTGCACCAACAGGTGCGCAGGCTCCTGGCGGAGAACACCGTCGGACGGGTCGGCTCGGTCACCTTCGAGTGGTTGCTCGACGTGCAGCACGGGGCCGACTACTTCCGCCGCTGGCACCGGGAGCGCGAGCACTCCGGCGGGCTCCTCGTCCACAAGTCCAGCCACCACTTCGACCTCGTCAACTGGTGGCTGGACGACCGGCCCGACCTCGTGTTCGGCATGGGGCGGCTGTTCTTCTACGGCGCGTCCAACGGTGCCCGGCACGGGCTGGCCCGCGACTACACGCGCGCCGCCGGCTCCGAGGAGGCCAGGAGTGACCCGTTCGCCCTGGACCTCGCCGCGTCCCCCCGCATGCGCGCGCTCTACCTCGACGCCGAGCACGAGGACGGGTACCTGCGGGACCGCAACGTCTTCGGCTCCGGCATCACCGTCGAGGACGACATGTCGGTGCTCGCCCGCTACCGGTCCGGGGTCTCGCTGAACTACCAGTTGCACGCCTACTCGCCCTACGAGGGGTATCGCGTGTGCTTCAACGGATCCGGCGGCCGCCTCGAACTCGCCGTGCGGGAGAACGACTACGCCCGCTCGCCCGTCGAGGACGGCTTCCGCCTCGAACGACCGCCGGGCACCGACGCCGCCGACTTCACCCGCGCCACCATCACGCGGTACCCGCTGTTCTCCGAGCCGGAGGTGCTGCTCGACGAACCGCTCAAACCGGGGCACGGCGGCGGCGACGAGCTGATGCTGCGCGCCCTGTTCGGACCCCCGCAGGCCGACCCGCTCGGCCTGCGGGCCGACCACGTCGCCGGGGCGACCGCGCTGGCGGTGGGACTGGCCGCCACCGAGTCGTTCCAGACCGGCGCACCGGTCCGGGTGTCCGACCTGCTCCCGCTCTGACCGATCCCGGCCCGAGGGCCGCTACGCCCACCCACGACCGTCCAGACCCGACAGCGCGACGACCGGCGGCGCCAGCCGCGGAGAGGGAAGCAGCTACTGATGACCAGGAGCATGGAGGCTGTCCGAGCACGCCTTGGCGGCTTCGCCTACGGCGGCGACTACAACCCCGAGCAGTGGTCGGAGGAAGTGTGGGCCGAGGACCTCCGGTTGATGCGGGAGGCCAAGGTCTCCCTCGTCAGCGTCGGGATCTTCTCCTGGGCCAGGGTCGAACCCCGCCCCGGCCAGTTCGACTTCGCCTGGTTCGACCGGGTTCTCGACGGGCTCGCCGAGAACGGGATCGGCGCCTGCCTGGCGACCATGACGGCCTCGCCCCCGGCCTGGCTGGGCCGGCTCTACCCGGAGACGCTGCCCGTGACCGTCGACGGCACCCGCCTCTCCCACGGGTCCCGCCAGCACTACTGCCCCTCCAGCCCGGTCTACCGGGAGCGCGCCGCCGAACTGGTGCGGCGCATCGGTGAACGCTACGGCGACCACCCGGCCCTCGCGCTCTGGCACATCAACAACGAGTACGGCTGCCACCTGCCCGCCTGCTACTGCGACGAGTCCGCCGTGGACTTCCGCCGCTGGCTGCGCAGCCGCTACACCGACATCGACGAGCTCAACACCGCCTGGTACACCGACTTCTGGTCCCAGCGGTACACCGACTGGGACGAGATCCTGCCGCCGAGGACCGCTCCCTTCCACTCCAACCCCGGACAGCGCCTCGACTACGCGCGGTTCACCTCCGACGCCTTCCTGGCCTGCTACCGCATGGAGGCCGACATCCTCCGCGCGGCGGCGCCCACCGTGCCGGCGACCACCAACTTCATCAGCTCCGGAGCCTCCATCGACGGTCACGCGTGGGCGGAGGAGATGGACGTCGTCTCCTACGACGCCTACCCGGACCCCTGGGACCGGGAGAGCCAGCGCGAGATCGCCTTCAACTCGGACCTCATGCGGTCACTGCGCGCCGGTCAGCCCTGGCTGCTGATGGAACAGGCCACCAGCGGGGTGAACTGGCGGGACCGGAACTCGCCCAAGGCCCCGGGGGTCATGCGGCTGGACAGCTGGCAGGCCGTGGCGCAGGGCGCCGACGCCGTCATGTTCTTCCAGTGGCGGGCCTCCCGGGGCGGCACCGAGAAGTTCCACGCCGCGATGCTGCCGCACGCGGGGGAGAACACCCGCATCTTCCGCGAGGTGTGCGCCCTGGGCGACGAACTGGTCAGGGCGCGCGAGGTCGCCGGGAGCCGGGTCGTCGCCGACGTGGCGCTGCTGCTGGACTGGTCGAGCTGGTGGGCGCTGGAGATGGACTCCCACCCGAGCGTCGACGTCCGCCAGGTGGAGTCCAGCCTGGCGCACTACACGCCGCTGTTCGAGGCCGGCGTGGCCTGCGACGTCGTGCACCCGGAGTCCGACCTCAGCCGCTACCGGCTGGTCATCGCGCCCAACCTCTACAGCGTGAGCCCCCAGGGCGCGAGGAACCTCCGCGAGTACGTCCGGGGCGGTGGCCACCTGGCCGTGTCCTTCTTCTCCGGCATCGTCGACGACCGCGACCAGGTCTACCTGGGCGGATACCCGGGCGCCTTCCGCGACGTGCTGGGCGTCTGGGTCGAGGAGTTCTGGCCGCTGCCGGAGAACGGCACGGTGCGGGTGCGGGGCCTGGGCGGCGATCCCGGCGCGGAGGTGCTCGGTACCGTCTGGTCGGAGCAGATCCACCTGGAGGGCGCCACCACCCTCGCCTCGTTCGCCGGTGGCGAGCTGGACGGCTCCCCGGCGATCACCCGCAACGAGTTCGGCTCCGGGGTCGCCTGGTACCTCGGTACCCGGCTGCCCGAGGACGCCATGCGCGGCCTGGTCGACGCGATCCGCGCCGAGGCCGGGGTGGAACCGGTGCTGCCCGACCTCCCGGCCGGGGTCCGCGCCTGGGAGCGGGTCGCAGAAAGCGGGGACCGCTACCTGCTGGTGCTCAACCGGGGCGAGGAGCCGGTGCGGATTCCGCTGCCCACGCCCGGAACCGATGTCCTCCACCCCGGGGGCCCGCTGACCGAGGTCACGGTGGACCGGCGGGGAGTCGCGGTGTTGCGCCTCGCCCGGGACTAGCCGACCGGACCCCACGTCCGTGCCCCCTCTCCCCGCGAGGGGTCAGCCCGGGTCGTGGGGCAGGCGCGGCTCCACGGTGCCGGCGACCGCCTCCGCGAGCGCGCAGGCGGTGTCGGTGCCCTCGCTGCTGCGGGCCCGCACGAGGGCGTGCGCGTCGGGACCGAGCGCGATCGTCAGATCGCAGGCATTGCCCTCGGTCGACCGCAACGCGGGCCGGGAACCCACCTGGGTCTCCACCGCGTCGCCAGGCAGCGTGCTGGGGTCGAGGCCCTTCAGGGCGGAGAAGCCGAGCAGCAGGGTCGGGCCGCCGCTCTCCAGCGCGGGGACGCGGCAGGATGCGAGCTCCCTGCCCGGCATCGACTCCGCGGCTGACGCGTCGACACCGAAGGACGCGGCCTCCTCGGCGGTCAGCAGCCCGCACAGCTGGATGAGCGTCGCGTCCTCGGTGGCGGACGGCTGGGTCCCCTCGGGACCAGCCCCGGTGGAGACCGGGGTGCCGGGTGCCTGCTCGGGGGGCATTCCGGCGCTCGGGTCGATCGCCGTGCTGCCGGCAGCGCTGGTCGCCGGCGGTCCGTCGGCGGGCAGCGCACGGCCCCCCTCCTCCGTCGTGCAGGCGGTGAGGACGGCGCAGGCGAGCAGTGCCCAGGACGTCGTCACGACTGGCGAACGCGAAGAACCCGTCATGGCTGGTGCCTCCCGGTGATCGGACGGTGGCATGGAGTACCGCGGCGGGCCAGCGTACGGGGTCCTTCCTGGGCGGTCACGGGGGATGTCGCGGGCGGCCCGCCGGTTCTCCCGGTGTCCGGTCAACCGGCGGGTTCCGGCTCCTGCGCGGCGAGCCGGCCGCCGAGGTCGTGCACCGGCCGCAGCAGCGCACCCCACGCGGGGCCGTCCGGCGCCCGGCTCCTGCCCTCCCGGTGACCGGTGGACTCACGGACCACCAGCTCCGGGGTGAACACCACCTGCTGGTGCTGGTGCCGGGAGCCGGCGCCCTCCGCGATGACGAGGTCGGCGGCGGTGCGTCCCAGCAACGTCGCGGGCTGTCGGACGGAGGTCAGCGGAACGGCGGCCGCGGCGGCGAAGTCGATGTCGTCGTAACCCACGACGGCCACGTCGTCCGGCACGGACACGCCGGCCCGCAGCAGCACCTGGAGCAGCCCGAGCGCGACGAGGTCGTTCACGCAGAACACGCCGTCCGGTAGCGACCCCCGCGCCAACAGCTGCTCGGCGGCCCGCTGGCCCGCCGCGACGTCGAGGGTGGGCACCTCCAGGAACTCCAGGCCGCCGGGGTCGTGGCCGGCGTTGCGCAGCGCCTGCTGCCCGCCGGCGTGCCGTTCCGCGCACTGCCGGGTCGCGGGTGAGCCAGCGATCATCGTGAGGCGACGGCGCCCGGTCGCCAGCAGGTGGGTGACGGCGATCTCCCCGCCGACCCGGTCGTCGACGGCCACCGAGCACAGGTCGTCCGACTCGGCCGGATGACCGACCAGGACCACGGAGACCCCCCGGGCGGCCAACTCCCGCGCCGAGGACAGGTCGTCCTCCACAGGGGACATCAGCACCCCGTGCACCTGCTGCTGGGCCAGCAGTTCCAGGTGCCGGGACTCCCGGTCCCGCGATCCGTCGCTGTTGCAGAGCATCACGGCGTGCCCGGCCTCCGTCGCGGCCGCCTCCACCCCCTTGGCGAGGTCGGTGAAGAACGGGTTGCCGACGTCCAGGACGACCAGACCGATGGTGCGGGCGGTTCCCTGCCGGAGCTGACGCGCCGACTCGTTGCGGACGAAGCCGAGTTCGTCGATGGCGGCGAGGACCCGTCGGCGTGTGGCGGGGGCGACGACCGACGGCCGGTTGAGCACGTTGGACACCGTTCCCACCGACACCCGGGCGGCCCTGGCCACCTGCCGGATGCTCGCTGCTGCCTGCTGTCCCACCGCACCTCCCGCTGGGCAGACGCCGAGACGCTGGCTGACGTCTTGAAACGTGTCAATCACCGTGATGGAGTCGCTTCCCGCACCGTGGGGGAGCCTGGAGGAAGTATGCCGCACTGGTCGGAATGCTCGGGCAAAAAGTCCCGCACGAGAGGTTGACACCGCGAAGAGGCGTGCTGCAAACTCAGCACAAGCGCGTTGTTGAAACGATTCATTAACCCGGTGGCAACCCAGGACGAGGGGGCGGCCGGCGTTTGTCGGGACGACCCACTCAACGAGGAGGCCGGGCGCATGATGCGGTCGCGCGCAATGACGGGTTTTCGGCACGTTCGGGCCGAGTTGGCGACGGGTTCCGTTCGCGGACGCGTGGTGCGTGGTGGTCGCTCATGACCCAGCGGATCTGCTTCACGCTCCAGGTGCGCCCTGACCGCCTGGAGGAGTACCGCGAACGGCACGCGAACGTCTGGCCGGACATGCGGAAAGCGCTATCCGAGTCGGGGTGGCGCAACTACTCCCTCTTCCTCCGCGAGGACGGCCTGCTCATCGGCTACCTGGAGTGCGACGACTTCGACGCCGCCAGGGAGGCGATGAACCGCACCGAGGTCAACGCCCGCTGGCAGGCGGAGATGGCCCCGCTGTTCGCCGACCTCGACTCCGGCGCCGCCGACGAGGACATGAGCCCGCTACCCGAGGTCTTCCACCTCCCCTGACGGTACCCCCGCGCCCCACCGACCCCGCGACCCCCGGTCGCGGCGGTCGCCGCCGTCCACATCCGCAAGGAGCCTCCTGATGACCGAGATCAGTCCCAGTCGCAGCGCCACGGTGAAGTCGATCCTGCGCGGCCTGCGGATCGAGACGCCGTCCTGGGCCTACGGCAACTCCGGGACCCGGTTCAAGGTGTTCGCGCAGGCCGGAGTGCCCCGCACCCCGCAGGAGAAGATCGACGACGCCGCCAAGGTCCACGAACTCACCGGAGTGGCACCCAGCGTGGCCCTGCACATCCCCTGGGACAGGGTCGACGACTGGGCCGGGCTCGCCGCCCACGCCCGCGACGCCGGCATCGAACTCGGCGCGATCAACCCCAACGTGTTCCAGGAGGACGACTACAAGCTCGGCAGCATCTGCAACCCCGACCCCGGAGTCCGCCGCAAGGCCACCGACCACCTGCTGGAATGCGTGGAGATCGCCGAGCAGACCGGCTCGAAGATCCTGTCGATGTGGGTCGCCGACGGCACCAACTACCCGGGGCAGGACGACATCCGAGCTCGGCAGGACCGGCTGGCCACCGCGCTGCGCGAGGTCTACGACCGGATGCCCGAAGGCATGCGGCTGCTGCTGGAGTACAAGTTCTTCGAACCCGCCTTCTACACGATGGACGTCCCCGACTGGGGCACCTCCTACGCGCACTGCGCACAGCTCGGACCGGCGGCGCAGGTCCTCGTCGACACCGGGCACCACGCACCGGGCACCAACATCGAGTTCATCGTGTCCTTCCTGCTGCGGGCCGGGATGCTCGGCGGCTTCCACTTCAACTCCCGCTTCTACGCCGACGACGACCTCATCGTCGGCCTGGCCGACCCGTTCCAGCTGTTCCGCCTCATGTACGAGGTGAACCGGGGCGGCGGCCTGGCCGCGGACTCCGACGTCGCCTTCATGCTCGACCAGTGCCACAACATCGAGCCCAAGATCCCCGCCATGATCCGCTCGATCACCAACGTGCAGGAGGCCACCGCCAAGGCGCTCCTCGTCGACACCGACGCGCTGCGCGCGGCCCAGGAGGCCGGTGACGTCCTCGGCGCCAACGAGGTGCTGATGGACGCCTACCACACCGACGTGCGGCCACTGGTCGCCGAGCTCCGCACCGACATGGGCCTCGACCCCGACCCGATCACCGCCTACCGCCGCTCGGGGTACCAGCAGCGCATCGAGGCGGAACGGATCGGCGGGAACGCGATGGGCTGGGGAGCCTGACCGCCCCGGGGCACCCGGCCCGGCCGGGTGCCCCGCCAGCAGCCAGTGGAACACCGTCCCGGGACCGGGGCGGACGAACAGGGAAGAGTGGAACGCAGTGTCGAGTTCAGCGTCAGGCGCCCCGGACACCGCTCGGGGAACGCACCCGGAGGTCAGCGCGCTCATCGCCCGCTGCCACGACCTCGGCTCCGACCCGCGCAACACCAACTACGCGGGTGGCAACGCCTCCGTCAAGGCGTCCGGAACGGACCCGGTGACGCGCGAACCCGTCGAGCTGATGTGGGTCAAGGGCTCCGGCGGGGACCTGGGCACCCTGACCGAGGAGGGCCTGGCCGTCCTCCGGGTCGACCGCCTCCGGTCCCTCGTCGACGTCTACCCGGGGGTGGACCGCGAGGACGAGATGGTCGCCGCCTTCGACTACTGCCTGCACGGCAAGGGCGGCGCCGCGCCGTCCATCGACACCGCCATGCACGGCCTCGTCGACGCCGCCCACGTCGACCACCTGCACCCCGACGCGGGCATCGCCCTGGCCACCGCCGCCGACTCCCGCGAGCTGACCGCCCGCTGCTTCGGCGACCGCGTCGCCTGGGTGCCCTGGCGGCGGCCCGGCTTCCAACTCGGCCTGGACATCGCCCAGATCCGCCGCGAGAACCCCCAGGCCATCGGCGTCATCCTCGGCGGCCACGGCATCACCGCCTGGGGTGACACCTCCGAGGAGTGCCGCGCCCACTCCCTGGAGATCATCCGCACCGCCCAGGAGTTCATCGACACCCACGGCCGGCGGGACCCGCTCGGCGCCGTGGTGCCCGGCTGGGAACCCCTGCCCGCCGAGGAGCGGCGCGCGCGGGCGGCCGCCCTCGCCCCCGTGCTCCGGGGACTGGCCTCCACCTCGCTGCGGGAGACCGGCGAACCGGTGCCCGGCCGCGGCCTGCTCGGCCACTTCACCGACACCGACGTCGTCCTCGACTTCGTCTCCCGCGAACGGATGCCCGAGCTCGCCGCCCTGGGCACCTCCTGCCCGGACCACTTCCTCCGCACCAAGGTGCGGCCACTCGTCCTGGACCTGCCCCCCACGGCTCCCCTCGACGAGACCATCACCCGGCTGCGGGAGCTCCACGCCGCCTACCGCGACGACTACCGGGCCTACTACGAACGGCACGCCACCCCCGACTCCCCCGCGATGCGCGGCGCCGACCCGGCCATCGTGCTCGTGCCCGGAGTCGGGATGTTCTCCTTCGGCGCCGACAAGCAGACCGCCCGCGTCGCCGGCGAGTTCTACGTCAACGCCATCAACGTCATGCGCGGCGCGGAAGCCCTGTCGAGCTACCAGCCCATCGACGAGAGCGAGAAGTTCCGCATCGAGTACTGGGAGCTGGAGGAGGCCAAGCTGCGGCGGCGGCCCAAGCCCCGGCCCCTGGCCGGCCGGATCGCCCTCGTCACCGGCGGCGGCAGCGGCATCGGACGGGCCACCGCCCGTCGTCTCGCGGCCGAGGGCGCCTGCGTCGTCGTCGCCGACCGGGACGGCGACGCCGCCGCCGAGGTCGCCAACGAACTCGGAGCCAGCGCCCTCCGCACCGCCGACGTCGCCGTTCCCGTCACCGTCGACGTCACCGACACCGACGCCGTGACGGCCGCGGTCGACGCCGCGGTCCTCGCCTTCGGCGGGGTCGACCTGGTGGTCAACAACGCGGGGCTGTCCATCTCCAAACCCCTGCTGGAGACCACCGACGCCGACTGGGACGTGCAGCACCGGGTGATGGCCCGCGGCTCCTTCCTCGTCGCCCGCGCCGCCGCCGCGGCCATGGCGGAGCAGGGAATCGGCGGGGACATCGTCTACGTCGCCAGCAAGAACGGCGTGTTCGCCGGACCCAACAACGTCGCCTACGGCGCGGCCAAGGCGGACCAGGCGCACCAGGTCCGACTGCTCGCCGCCGAACTGGGCGCGCACGGGATCCGGGTCAACGGCATCAATCCGGACGGCGTGGTCCGTGGTTCCGGCATCTTCTCCGGCGGGTGGGGAGCGCAGCGCGCCGCCGTCTACGGGGTGCCCGAGTCCGAGCTGGGCGAGTTCTACGCCCAGCGGACCCTGCTCAAGCGCGAGGTGCTCCCCGAGCACGTCGCCGCCGCCGTCCACGTCCTGGTCGCCGGCGAGCTGACCAGGACCACCGGGCTGCACGTGCCGGTGGACGCGGGAGTCGCCGCGGCGTTCCTGCGGTAGGGCGCCGCACGGCGCCCGTCGGAAGCGTTTCCGGGGTCGGTCGAGGACACAGGAGGAGGTCCCAGTGGTTGCGGTGGCTATGCGCGCGACGGCACTGAGTGCGGAACGGGTTCGTGCCGAACAGAGCAGGACCGACTGCGCCGGGGAGGTGCGGCTGACCCGTGAGGAGCGCCAGATTCTCGCGCTGCTCGCGGAAGGCTACCTCCTGGACGGCATCGCCAGGCGGATGTGCACGTCCAACCGGACCCTGCGCCGCAGGATCAGGGGCGTGTGCGACCGGCTCGGCGTGCAGACACCCATCCAGGCCGTGGCCTGGGCCGCCCGACGCGGGCTCATCTGAGCCCACCACGGGCGGCGACGACCGGACGCGGCGGCGGCACCACCGCGACGACCGCCCCACGGGCGGCGGCAACCGACAGGACGAGCGCGGCGGGGCACCCCACCGGGTGCCCCGCC
>NZ_AGVX02000116.1 GCF_000239155.1 Actinoalloteichus spitiensis RMV-1378 | reverse complement strand
GGGGGGTCGGCCCCGCCCCGGCGCGGTAGGCCGCCCAACGGGTCGGCTCAGGAGTGGTCGGGGAAGACCCAGCGGGTGGACCGGGCCCCGTGGTCCTCGTCGATACCGAAGGCGTACGCCCGGCGGGGCGTGATCCGGTACACCTCGTAGGGCGGCGGGCCGGCGGTCGGCGCCCCCTCCTCGCCACCGAGTGCGTCGCCCACGACGCTCGGGGACCAGCCGTACTTGGTGGCGTAGGCGGTGGCCACCGCCCGCAGCGTGGCCGGGTCGGTGACGCGGGTCGTGGTGCCCTCGACGACGGTGTCCGCGATGCCGGTCTGGCAGGCCAGCGTCGTCGTCGGGCTGGCTGCGAGGGGGCGGCTCTTGCGGGTGACGGGGCTGGTCGAGACGTGCGGAGCGTCGTCGACCCACACCGACAGCACCGGGCGCAGGGTGGGGTGGTCGCCGCTGGCGGTGCTCCACCAGTAGGTGCTGGCCGCGGCGAAGCTGTCGCGCGCTTCCTCCCAGGGGATCGGTGTGGAGCCTGGCGGCGTGTCGCGGCCGATGAGAGCGGCGCGTGCTGGGGTCGTCACGGTGTCTCCTCCCGTGCCGGCGCTCCGGGGCCGTCGAGCACGTCGACGTCGGAGGCGGTCATCGGCTGGTCGCAGTGGGAACAGTGCAGCGTCACGTGGCTCGTCGCGCCACAGCTCCGGTGGCGGAACAGGGCGGGCGGGCCGTCCGCACCGGCCAGCCAGCGGTCACCCCATCGGGCCAGTACGAGGAGCGCGTCGCAGAGTTCGACGCCCCGCGGGGTGAGCACGTACTCGTGGCGGGTGGGTCGGTCCGAGTAGGGGTGGCGGTCGAGGACCTGCTGGTCGACGAGCCAGGTGAGGCGTTCGGCGAGCACCTTGCGGGAGATGCCCAAGGACGCCTGGAGGTCGTCGAAGCGGCGTACGCCGACGTAGATGTCGCGCAGGATCAGTGGCGACCACGGCTCGCCGATGACGTTCCAGGTCCGTGCGATCGAGCAGGGCATGTCGCCGAAACGGGTGCGCTGCATGGACCCAGTATAACCAGCTGAGTTCCCTCAGGGAACTCAGTGGTCTAGGGTGCGACGGCATGGAAACCAGAATCCCCGCCGGTGACGCCGTCGACCTTCTCGGGCGCGAGGGGGTCGGCGCGCCTCCCGCGCGGACCGAGCCCCTGTTCGGCCCGTCCGATGCCAGTCCCTTCGACGACCGGGCGCCGCTGACCCCCTGGGTCGAGGCGGAGCGGTGGCTGACGGCGGCCTCGACGGTGTGGTTGGCCACCGTCCGGCCCGACGGTCGGCCGCACGCCGTGCCCGTCTTCGCGCTCTGGGGCGACGGCGCCCTGTTCGTCACGCTCCGGCCGACCTCCCGCAAGGGGAGGAACCTCGCGGCGAACCCCCAGGTCAGCGTGATCGTCAGTTCGGAGGAGTTGGAGCTGGTCCTGGAGGGGAGGGCGGAGCGGGTGCGGGAGGTCGGGGCGCTGCGGCGGCTCACCGGCGTGCTGGCCGAGAGGTTCGGGTGGCGGCTCGCGGTCGCTGGCGATGGGGTCGTCGTCGACCCGGACCTGCCCGGCGAACCGGAGTACGGGATCTACTGCGTGTTGCCCCGGGTCTCGTTCGGGTTCGCGGGGAGCTCGGCCACCCGCTGGTCGTGGTGAGGTGCACCCGCGTGATCCCGTTCGCGCGGGGCCGGCTGCCCCTGAGCTGGGATGACGGGAGGGGAACAAGTTCAGGTTTCACTTATATAAGCTGCTGCTGTAGTGTCGGCGCGGGTCCCGCCGCCTGCCTGCGAGCCCGCGTCCGCTCGTCGGCCTGCTGAGAGCGACGCGGTGGGGTATCCCCTGGGGGATGGCCGAGCGGGCGTGCCACTGGTGGGACCGGGTGGAACGCTTCGACGACGACAGGCAGTACTCGCGGTGGCGGGGCGGCGGACAGGGGGAGAGCGGCGATGGACCTTCTCGACCACATCAACCGGACACACCGCGCGGTCAAGCGGGGCACCGAGCTGAACTCGGTGATCCTCACCCGCGCCTACGACACCACGCTCACCGAGCTGTGGGACGCCTGCGTCAACCCAGAGCGGCTGCCGCGCTGGTTCGAGCCCGTCAGCGGCGACCTGCGTGAAGGGGGTAGGTACCGCCTCGAGGGCAGGGGGATCGAGGGCACGATCGAGGTCTGCGTGCCACGGGAGCGTCTGCGGGTGACCTGGGAGGACTCCGGTGCCGGCAGCTTCGTCGAGGTGACCCTGCGGGAGGAGGGCGACCAGGCGGTGCTTCGCGTCGAGCACGTCCAGGCCGGCGGCGACTTCTGGGACACGTTCGGCCCCAGCGCCACCGGTGTCGGCTGGGACGGTTCGGTCCTCTCCCTCGCGCTGCACCTCGCCGGCGACCCGCGAGCCACCCCGGAGGAGATGGCCAAGGTGGGAGCCAGCGAGGAAGGTGTCGAGTTCATGCGGCGCACCGCCTCGGCCTGGGCGGACGCGGACGTCGAGGCCGGGGCCGACCCCGACCACGCCCGGGGGACCGCCGACCGCACCTTCGCCTTCTACACCGGCGCCGAGCAGTAGCGGCCGACGGCACGGCCACGTCGAAGGCGGCGGCCGGAGACGCCCACTTCGGCGTGGCGATCCGGCCGCGCCCCGGCGACCTCGAGGAGTTCGACAGCCCGGCGTCGGCCTTCGAACGCCGGTGGCTCACGCCAGAGGACCCGGCAGCGCATCACCCGACGAGGACGACCCTCCGGATCTCCGGCGGTTCATCCAGGTCAGGAGTTCCCGCTCCCAACACCTGAGGCAGGGTTTCCCACCAGTGCCGTGCGGCACTCCACGAACCTCGCCCGCGTCGAAGACCCTGCCGCACCACACCGCGACGCGCGTCGTCGTCCGGTCGCGAAGCCTGTGCAGGACGCCCAGCTCGGAGTATTCAACCCACATCGGACACCGCCCTCGTCGGGTCTGCCCGGTGCCCGCACGACACCGGCCGCTCGACCGGGTGGCGGGAACGCGGCACGACCCGAGGAGGGCGCGGCGCCGACCCGTGCCCCCGAGACCGCACCCCGGACGCGGAGCGGGACGGCAACCACCCGGGACCACCCGGAGACCGCCGATGGCAGGGGGGCTGGTGTCCCACCGGCGGGTCGTTCACCAGCCCGCCACCCGACCAAGTCGCCACCACACGACAGCACTCCCCACTGGAACGGGCCGGACCCCGGTTCGTGCGCCACGATTCCCCGCCCTCCAGGAGTGGGTACCAGCACGACGAGACCGGGGAGAAGGGGTGATGACCTGGCCGTGGGGTGAAACCTCGCGAATGGCCCCCGATCGAAGGCCCCTAGCTGACCCCAGTAGACCGGACGGCGCGGACAGCGCCGGTCGAGCCCGTGGTCACCAGGTCGGGGAGGCCCGAGGTGCCGGCATCCGCAGCGTGGGCCCTCCCCGGGCCCGCCGCCCGGTACCGCAGATCAGCCAGTCGTGGCGGCCGCGAAGAACAGCGGCCGCCGCCCGACCACTCCGGGCAGCACCGTCCGCGCCCCGCCGCACCCCACCTGCCGCGCCGCCGGTCACCGCCCGCATCGTCGTCGTCCCGCTGGAGCCCGCCTCCGGCCGGCGGGATCGTGGGGACGGGAACGGCGGTGGCGTGGCGGCCGGGGGTACCAGCGTTCCCCGTCGAACACGGGCACTTCGCGGCTTCCTCCCCCGGCGAGCCCGAGAGCAGGGAGGATGAGGAACTCGGCGCGTACTACGCGCTTACCCAGCTCAACGGGGACACGGGCCGAGCACTGCACGCACTGGCCCTGGGCGGGTTCGCCACGTGACGCCGGCGATCGCCTCCGAACGGCCATCACGAGCTACCGGGACAGCTGCTCGCGCGTTCGGATCCTCGCGCGGTCCAGGCGCAGCAGCCTGCTGCTCCGTAAGGGTGACCTCGTCGGCTGCCTTCTCCTGCCGCGTCCACACGAGGCCGTCTCGATCGCACCGCTCTGGGGTGGATGACGTTCGGACCTTGCCAGACGAGTGCGAGCCCCGCCGCCGGGGCCGGCCGAGGCTCCCACCTTCCGCAGCCGTCCCCGACGCCGGACCGCGCCCGGGTGGTGCTGCGCGTGGTGGTCGGGAGTGCACCGCCGCACCCGCGCGGCCGTCGCCCACCAGGGCAGCCCACCGGTCCCACGGCTTGGCCTACCAACCCCAGGAACGGGTGGGCGTGATGGTGATGCGGGCACTGAGCGCCGTGTCGAAGGAGTGACGGGTGTAGCCAGCGACGGGGTAGAGGTCCTCGTACTTGTCCAGGAACTCGGGGATCGAGGAAGCGGGCGGGCCGTCGAGGCTCACCTCGGCCCGGCCGGAGACGACGCGGATGTGCCCAGCGCTGGGGTCGGTGTGGAAGGTCACCACGACTTCCGGGTTCGCGCGCAGGTGGCGCACCTTGGCCGCGTGCGGCTCACTGAAGACGACGAGCTTCTCGTCCACGTAGACGAACCACACCGGGCGGAGTGCCGGCCGCTTGCTGGGGGTGACGGTGCCGAGCCAGAGCACCCGGTCCTCGGCCTTTTCCGACAGGCCTTCCAATGGAGAGTTCGTAGTCATCCCGCAACGCTAGGAGTTCCACTTTGCTTGAGGTCAATGGGAACGTCCCCGTTCCACGGTTCGGTGGTGGTGGACCGGTGCCAGCGGTGCTGCCACCGGCAGCAGTGGCCCCGTTCCGAGTTGGAGGCCGGGGGTTGGTGTCGGACGATGAGGAGCGGTCGGCCAGGCATGTCAGGGGCCGAGACGGTTCAGCGGCGCTCGGGGAGCCCGGTATCCCGTACGGTGACGGGAACACAGTGAACGAGAATCGGTGCGAGCGCTCCTGACTCCGCAGGTCAGGAAGTTCCTTCCCCGCGCACGGGGGGCTGTTGCCGGTGTCCCACAAACGGGGCACCGGGCCTGCCTCCCCCCGCACGCGGAACTGCTCGTGGTGTGGCGCGTTCGGGCTTTCCCGTTGGTTTTCCACTCTCCACGGGACCGGCGTTTCCTCCCCTCCGGGAGGTGCTCGTTCGTACGCGGCTGCTGAGCCGGGCGCCTGCGATATCCCTGAGGACCCCTGGAGCATCGAGCCCGCACACTGGTCCCCGTCGTCGACCAGCCGCCGTTCGGGTGGGCACGTTCACCGACTGCTGCTAGCCCCAATGGGTGAACTCCGTGTTGCGTGAGCGTGATTCGAGCTGGCACTCCTACAGTCCTGGCATGGCCGCATGGCAGCACCAGTCCGCATGTCCGGGTGTGGCGACCAGCCGCGTTCCTCCCGACCAGGCACCCCTCACATCGTGCCGGTGTTGAGCAGGAGGGTCATCTGCCCCTGCGGCAGCATGACCCTGTTCGAGCCGCCCAACTGCCAACGGCGGTCGTGTCTCCGCCGCTGGACGTGGTTGTGGTGCGTTCCGGCGCTCGTCCTGCTGGTGCTGCTCATTCCGCTGACCGTGATGCTGTGGGGCGATTCCTCGCCCTGTCCGGAGGGCTTCCGCCCGCTCGGCCCGCACGTGTGCCAACGTTCGACCGTGCCCTGAGTCGTGAGTGGTCCTGGCCGCGACAACCCGGTGGACGGACATCGAGGGAACGGGCCCCTACCAAGAACGGGGCGACCGACGGGATGGCGAGGGCACGAGCGGCGACGAGAGCGGTGGATCGGTGTGCGCGTCGGAGCCCCCTCCCGGTCACCCGGGCACACTCGATCACCAGCTGACCGGGAGCGCATGGGGCCAGGAGTGGGCCAGGCTGCTGTCGAACTCCGCCTCGGACAGGTTCGACGCGGCCCGCAGCCGGGGAAGCCGGCGGACGAGCCTCCCCAGCGCCTCCCGCAGAGTCAGACGGGCCAGCGCCGCGCCCAGACAGGAGTGACGTCCACTGCCGAAGGCGAGGTGCGAGCGGGCGGACCCCCTGCCTGGGTCGAAGGCATCCGGCCGTTCGGTCCGGGAACCGTCTCGGCCAGCTGACTCCGGCGAGACGAGGACCAGGGATCCCTCGGGAATCACCACGCCACCGAGTTCGACGTCGACGGTCGTCCGCAGGCGGCCGCTGGCTCCCGTGCCCGCTGGGGTGTGGCGGAGGACCTCCTCAACGGCGGGGACGACGAGATCGGGATCCGCCGCGACCCGCGCCAGTTCGGTGGGGTGCCGCAGCAGAGTGAACAGGCCGTGTCCGAGCCTGGCGACCGTGCTCTCGTAGCCGGCGACGGTCAACAGCAGCGCGGTCGACACCAGCCACTGCTCAGAGACGGCGTTCCCGTCCTCGTGCTCCCGCCGGCAGAGCTCCGCGAGCAGGCCGCCACCACGACCGGGGAGGGCGAGCCTGGCCAGTTCCCTCACCGGGTGGCGGAGGTGCGCGACCGCGTTGCCCAGCCCCGCGAGTGACGTGCCGCTGGTTCGGATCGCCCGCGCCCAGGCGTCGAAACCTGGCCGCAGTGGGGCCGGAACGTCGAACAGCAGCCACAGAACCTCCAGCGGAAGCGGGAACACCAGCGCCGTCATCAGATCCGCTGGTGCTGCGGTGACCTCGTCGAGGAGACGCTCGACGACGTTCCCGACCTCCGGTCCGAGCCCCTCCACGTATCTGGGAGTCAGCACCCGGGACAGACCGCGCCGCCAGCGTTCATGGTCCTCCGGAGCGGCCAGGAACATGCCGAAATCGAACGCCCCGCCGTCGCCTCCCGCCGTCGCCGCCCCCATCGTTGTCGGGCCCCCGGGCTCGGGGACGCCTTCCACCGCTCGGCCGGCGCCACCGGGGCGTGTCGGGAGTGCGCTGTCCAGCGCGGTGGCAGGTACCACGGGTCGCCGTCCTCCGAGCGGGGTGCTCCCGGCACCGGCCGCCACCGGGGTCGACCCGTTGATCCCGGTGGGGCGGCGGTCGCGGCTGAAGCGGGGGTCGGTCAGAACGGTGCGCACGTCGTCGTACCGGGACACCAGCCACGCCGAGCTGCCGTCGGGCAGGTGGACCTGGCACACCGGGGCGGTGTCGCGGAGCCAAGCGAGCTCCGCTGGCGGCTCGGTCGGATTGGGTCGGGGGAACGGGTAGCGGACACGATGGGGATCCACGGCTCGTCTCCAGGGTCGTTCAAGCGGGTGAGGACACGCCCGCCCTCGGGTCTCGCGGGGGTGAACGTGGTGGTCGTCAGCGGCGGTCATGTCGACACCAGGCCGCTGAGGCGGGCGCTCCGCGCCACCGCGCGTGTCCTCTTCGAGTGGCCGGGCGCACCGGCACTGGACCTTCCCCCGGGGCGCGGTGCGAGGTTTCCGCCCACCAGGGCGGCCCTCGACACGCGCCGCCGGGTCGGCCTGTGATTCCGCCCGGACGCGGCCGCTGGGGAGGGACAGGCCGATGCCTCGGGCGGGGGACCGCGGTGCGGGCTGGCGCTGTCGTGGGTGCCCACGGGGTGGGGCGAACGGAACTGGCGGGCAGGGGTCACCAACGCACGGGGAGCTCGCGCGGGTAGTAGGTGAACAGGTTCGACGCGAGCACGACGTCGGTGAGGTCCCCGTCGAAAGCCAACTCCGGCATCCTGTCCAACAGCCGGGTGATGGCCTCCGCCAGCTCCGCCCGGGCCAGGGCCGCACCCAGGCAGTAGTGCGGGCCGGCGCTGAACGCCAGCTGCCGGTCGGCGGTGCGTCGAGCCAGGTCCAGCTCCTCCGCGTCGTCCCCGAACACCTCCACGTCCCGGTTGCCCGATGCCAGCGAGACGAAGACGGTCGACCCGGCCGGGATCACCGTGCCCCCGATCTCCACGTCCGCCGAGGTGAACTTCGCGACGGCGAAGCCCGTGCCCATCTGCGCGTACCGCAGCAACTCCTCCACGGCGTTGTCGACGAGGCCCGGGTCCGCGCGCAGCCGCGCCAGCTCCGCCGGGTGGTGGAACAGCGCGTACAGGGCGTTGCCGAGTTGGACGGCGGTGCTCTCGTAGCCCGCCATCAGCAGCAGGATGACGGTGGACACCAGTTCCTCGTTGGTGAGTGCGCCGTCGTCCTCGTCGTGCAGGCCGATCAGGGTGCTCAACAGGTCGTCGCCGAGGTTGGAGCGTTTGCGGACGATCAGCTCGACGGCGTACCGGCCGATGTCCCGCAACGCCTGCCCGAAGTCCTCGGGCGAGGACCGGAGGTCCCGCCGGGTCAGCCGGGCGGCCATCGTGCTGAAGGCTGGTCTGCCGTCCTCGGGGATGCCGAGCAGCTCGCAGATCACCCGGATGGGAACCCGGTAGGCGTAGTCGGCCATCAGATCGGCGCGGCGCTCGGGCCGGGCGGTGAGGTCGTCGAGCACGGCGTCGGTGTGACCGGCGATCCGGTCGCGCATGGCGTCGGCCTGCCGCTGGGTGAAGGCGCGGTTGACGATCCGCCGCCACCGCGTGTGTCCCGGTGGCTCCGAGATGGAGCCACCGAAGCTGAACACCGGGCTGGACTGCTCCGCGGCGAAGCCGGTGTTCATGCGCGCCGTGGTGTTCTGGTCCAGGGTCCGGGTGAAGCGGGGGTCGGTGAGGGCGCGTCGCACGTCCTGGTACCGGGTGATGAGCCAGGCAGGGTGCCCGCTGGCCAGTTTCACCTGCGCGACGGGCAGGTGCGTCCTGATCCAGGAGAACTCGGCGGGCATCCTGAACGTGCCGTCCCGGTGGAAGGGGTAGGTCCGGGTGGTGAGGTCCATGAGCATCTCCTTGGCCGGCCGGCCGGTGCCATGGCCGGTGGCGGGGTCGTGGTGGGACGGTGCGGCCCACGGCTGGGGACGCCGGAGCGGGTGGGGCTCGGAACCGCTCACCTCATAGCGCGGTCGGTCCGGTGCTGGCGTTCTGGGCGGGGTGGGTGGCTCGCCCGGGGAGGTGGTCAGGTCGTTGGCGAGTGGTGGACACCGACGAGTCGGCGGTCCCGGTGTGTTCGGGCGGCGGCGGCCAGGTTCGGATGGGGCTCGGTGCCGGCGCATTCGCTCAGCACGTGGTGTCCCAGGAAACCGAGGAACGCTTCCTGTTCCGGGGTGAGACCGATCCGGTTGTTGTGGGTGTGCAGGCAACTGGTCGTGATCACCCGTCGGCGGTCGTGCGCGCTGGCGGAGGGCCCGGCGAGGGTGACCGCCGGCAGCACCCGGTCCGCCCGCGCGTCGACGGCGTCGTGCAGGGTCCTCATCGCGAGACCGAACGGTTCGGAGTCCGTGGCGGTGGGTTCGGTGAGCACGGCCCGGGCGTGTGCCGTCACGGCGCTCCGCCGCGCCGCGAGGAGGTCGGGCCAGGTGTCGAGGAACACGTCGAACGCGTAGGGCGACCACAGCAGGCAGTAGTGCTGGAAGAAGCCAGCCATCGCCCGGGTGCTGTACCCGGCGGCGAGCAGCCCTCGCAGCATCGTCGTGAAGCCCGCGCCGAGCCGCCGGGCCGGTCGGGTGAGGATGTCCCCGACCGCGGCCAGGGCGAGGTCGCTGCTGCGTTCGAAGAACGCTTCCGCGAGCGTGACCCCGTCCTGGCCGCCGTACTTGCCCTGTTCCGGCTCGTAGCGGGCGGGGTGAACGGTGTCGTTCGGGAGGACGTCGGCAACCGGCTCGTTCTCCAGCGCGGCCATCGTGGGTTGCGCCAGCCGGAACCCCTCGACGTCGAAGTCCGCACCGCTGGGGTGGCGGGTGAGGTGGCTGGACAGCCGGTCGGCGAGCGCGGTGGTGACGTCCGAGGCGTCGTCGGCCCGGACACGGATGCGTACCCGCACGTGGTGGCCTCCCCGCCAGTAGCGGAGGAAGAACCACCCGCGCAC
Source organism: Actinoalloteichus spitiensis RMV-1378 (assembly GCF_000239155.1). Taxonomy (GTDB): domain Bacteria; phylum Actinomycetota; class Actinomycetes; order Mycobacteriales; family Pseudonocardiaceae; genus Actinoalloteichus_B; species Actinoalloteichus_B spitiensis. The sequence goes on along the minus strand of NZ_AGVX02000116.1, from coordinate 13,243 downwards.
CCCGCCCTCCGCCCGGAGTCGCGCGATGGCCGGGCCGAGCCCGTCCACCAGGAAGGCATCCATGCGGCCGTACCGGTGGACGTGCAGGCTCCTCCACACCTCGCCGTCGGGCCTGGTGGGTGTCATCGGTGTCCCCCTTCAACGGTGAGTTCCACGAGAAACTCCTCGGCGCTGCCAGGACTGCCCGGCGCTGGGTGTTCTCCCGGACCGGGCAGGCACTCCTGGAACACCACGGTGCCGTCAGGAACCGAAAGCGCCTGGCGGGCGAGCACCGCGCTCAGGAGCGGGTTGCGCGTGTCCAGGTAGTGGGGTTTGCGGAGGCGGGCGGTGCGGGCTTCCAGCGCCCAGCGCCGTGTCTCGGCCGCCAGGTCCCGTACCCCGGTGTCGGGCGGTGCCGGCGGCAGCACGCGGAAGAAGCTGTGCCGGGGCAGGCCGAGCTCACGGCGACGGCGCTCGAACTCGGTGACAGCCGCCCACTCCCGCCGTTCCAGACCGGGGGGAACCGCCAACTGGTCGACGGGCACCCGCCAGGTGCGGCGGTCGAGGACGAGGTCACCGAGCCGCAGGCGTGGGCGTGGGCCTGTCGAGCCGGCGGAGGCGGGGCGGATGCGGTCCAGCTGCTCCCACAGCCCGCCCCGGTAGGTGCGGGTTGGCGCGAAGGCGCACAGGAAGCGGTACAAAGGCGGTGCCGCCGCCGGGTAGAGGAAGTTCATCGGCACCAGGTCCACCCGCTCGCCGTCCACGGAGGAGACGAGCTCCAAGCGTCTGGTGACCGGCTCGGGGCGCACCCGCAGGTCGGCGAGGGTCAAAGCTGGCCCGTGGCCGCCGGAGGCGACCGACCCCGGGTAGATGACCTCGAGCGGGCTCAACCGGGGGTGGAGGTTGAAGTTGAGCCCCAGTACCGCTGTCAGGTCGGCCTGCCGTGGCTCGGTCGCCGCGAGGTGGGAGCGGATCTCCTCGGCCAGGTGCCAGCCCGCCCCGGTCTCGGGGGTGAGCAGGTCGGCGAAACGGGAGAAGAACACCCCGTGCCCGGTCGTGACGCCGTTGACCACGACGAGCGTGCGGTCGGCATCACGGGCGAACTGCAGCCGGTAGGCGGTGGACCGCCACGGGGGGAACTCGGCGGGGAGGGCCTCGGCGAGAGCGCGCAGCCTGCCGGTGTCCAACCGCGCCACCTCGGCCCCGTCCTCGACTGCCTCGTCCGCCAGCTGGGCCACACCCGCCCGCCAAGTGCTGAGCGCGGCGCACGCGGGATCACCCGCACCGCTCATCACGGCGGAAGCCTCCTCGGGCGAGAGGGAGGAGAAGGCCCGGAAGACCTCGATGAACGGGATTCCGGGATGGGTCTCGCCGAACTTCTCCGTCACGAACCGGTAGAGGCCGAGCCGTTCCACGGTGGCGCCGTCCAGCACCGGCACCAGGCGGGCGAACAACGCCAGGTGGTCCCGCGAGGCAGCCAACACGGCCGGTGACCAGCTGTGGGCGCCGTCCGTGGTTCCGACGTCCTCGTAGACCGGGGAACGCAGGGCGTCCCTGGCAGGTGCCTCGCACCCGCAAATCTCCACGAAGCGGTCGACACCGGACCGGACCTCGGCGAGCAGCGTGCTCCGCCGGTCGGCGTCGGACAAGGGGAAGACGTCCTCGACGCGTTGGAGGTGGTCGAGGACGTCCGCGGCCGCTCCCGCCAAGGGAGTGCCCAGGCCTCGCAGGAGTACGGCCATGCGGCCCGCCACCCGATCGGTCTGGTCTGGGAGTCCGAGGCCCCGGTGGCACAGGCCCACACCTACCAGCTGGTCGAGGGTCGCGGCGGCGGCGTGGGCCGTGAGGCCCCCGGCGACCAGCTGGTCCCGCACCTCGCGTTCGGTGCGGTCACCGAGTTCCAGCAGGTCCACCAGCAGGCGGACCAGGTCGGAGTGCCGGGCGTCGACCACCCGGTCCGGGTGGAAGGCGTCGTCCACGCCTTCCAGTGGCCGGCGGAGCCAGACGGCGCGTCCGTCGTGAAGGGTCAGCGAGTTGTTCAACCGAATGCGCAGCAGGGTGTCCGCGCCCGGTAGGGAGCGCAGGCGCTGGGCCATCCAGGCGAGCAGGCCGACGTTCAGCCTCGCCCGGGATATCCGGTGCGCGGCTCCCGCTCCGGTGCGCTGGACGACGTCGGACTGGTGGGCCGGGGCGTGTCGCGCCGGTGCCGTCGCCGCGTCGGGTCGAGCGACCGAGGAACCGGTGGGCACCGCGACAGGGCCGACGGGGCAGGACGGGGCCCGCGTTCCGCTGTCGACCTGTCGCCAGGTGCCACCCGGCTCCCGCGCGGCGCCCTCTCCGGGCGCCGGAAGGCGCAGCGCACCGACTTCCGTGAATGATCCGAACGGGGAGGGCTTGAACACCACCCGGTAGGCGAAGCTCGCGATCGTGCTCTCCACCCGGCGTCGCCGACTGGGTTTGACCGGGGCCTCGGGGTTGGCCGCGAAATGGGCCACTTCCCGGAAGGTGTCCTCGGCGGAGAGCTGGACGCCCCGCCGGAAGTCCTCGTTGGACGCGACGGCGCTGAGCACCCGCACCGCGCGGGCCGCCTCAGCGAGGTACGCCGCCGCCGACTCCGCCAGCAGGGCGTTCCGGCGGAGGCGGGCCCGGTCCCACCGCCGCACCACCGCCCGTGCCGCCCCGGACACCACCGAGTCCAGGGCCTCCACGTCCGGCTGTCGGCCGTTGTGCACGTCCCGGCGCAGCCGGAGCACCACGGCCCGGCGTTCCGGTGGCAGCGACGGCACCAGCGCGTGCAGGGTCCGTTCGACCTCGGCAGCCAGCGCGGTCACGGCCTCGGCCTCCTGCTCGGCCGCGTCGAGCGCGGCCCAGGCCCGTTCCGGGACGAGACCGTCCAGCGCGGCGAGTGCGAGCGTGCCTCGGCGGAACATCACATAGGGGCTGAACGTCGCCGACGGCTGCTGGTCCCTCATCGTGGTACCACCGTGACCTCCCAGTTCACGCCGGGGTGAACGGCGCCGACGGAGACCTGGCCGTGCACGCTCACACTGCCGCCGGTCAACCCGTAACCGGCGTCCAACCGGCGGGTGTCGACACCGAGGACGGGGTGGCTCCCCAGGCCCAGGGCCGTTGCGACGAGGGTCACCGCCTCGATCACCACTCCGACCGAGATCTGCCGTTCCCGGTGTGCCCTCGGTCCCCGGTCGCTCGAGCGGAAGTCGGGGGGTACGGCGACGTGCACCGTGAAGGCGGCCAGCTCCACGTTCAGCGAGTCGATCAGCAACGCCTCCTGGACGAGCTGGGCGCAGTCGGGGTCCACACCCCGCCCCACCGGGATCAGCCCCGCCCCGCACGCCCGGTACCAGCCCGGCTGGACACCCCGGACGCGGTGTACCGCGCAGTACAGGGCGACCTCGTGACCGAGCGCGCCGTCACCCACGTGGCGGAGCTGCGCGACGGCGGCGCTGGCCTGGTCGAGGACCGAGGCCAGCCCGGCCGGTGTGCAGGACCCACCGGAGAACCGGGCACCGCTGGAGGTGCGCCGCAGCAGGACGTCCCCGGCCATCGGGACGTTCGACGCCGGAGTGGGCAGCGCGACCACCGGGCCGGGCGAAGGTCCTTCCCACGTGTCGGGAGCCGGTGGACCGGGAAGCGCCGACCTGAACGCCGCTCCGGGCTTGGGACACGGGTAGGCGGCCAACGCTGCCTGGAAGGCCTCGAAACGGGACGACCGGCGGAACCTCGACGACCGCTCCACCACCTGGGGCGGCCACGGGGTCCGCACCCCGCGCGGCTCCGGCGCCGCTGCCTGCCGTGGAGCGCCCAGTCCCACCAGCAGGTGCGGGGCCTCAGCACACGGGTCGAGCCCCAGACCGCCCGCCAACACCGCACCGTCGAGGTCGGCCCGGACGTCGACGACACCGAACTCGACCAGACCCAGGCGGATGACCCGTCCCAGCACCACGCCCACGTCGACGGCGCCGAGCCGGGTGGCGAAGTCAGCGTACTTGTGGAGGTTCTTCCAGAACCGGTGCGCGAGCACCAGCACCAGCTGGGGGAGGGCCGCGCCCGCCCCGAGCCCGAGCGCGGCCCGCAGCACCCCCGCCGGAGCCGGCTGCCCGAGATCAACCAGCTCGTGCCGGTACGGGTCGTAGTGGTGCGCACCCGGCCTGGGCCCCGTCTCCAGGACGTAGACCTCCGTCGGGTACATCGCCCCCCCGGAGGGGACGGGCCGGCGGGTCGTGACACGCGGGCTCCGCCGGGGGAGGACGGGGCCGTGCGGGGTGGTCGGCACCGGCGCCGTCAGGTCGAACCGGACCCGGGACACCGCGAGCCCGTAGAACAGCAGCCGATCCAGTGGTCGGCGCACACCCAGCGGGCGTCGGCTGCCGCCCACGTGGACCTTGACGGGCCAGGGAGCGGTGTCCCAGTCCACTTGCCAGCCGTCCGGGTTCACCGACGTCGGGTCACGGAGCAACGCGAGCGTGTACTCGGCTGCTTCCCGCTCGGTCAGCGGAGGGATGTGCTCCCGCTTGTCGGACTCGGCGTGACCGGTCGCCATCCTCGCTCCTTCCATCGCCACACCCTGGGCGTCGTGCTGTTCTCCTGGCAGCTCCTCCCTGATGCCCAGCGGACGGCGGCGTGGAGCGGGAGGAAACGGACACGTGAGCGCTGGTGCCGCTCGTCTCCGGGGGGCACCAGGAGCGGTTCGCGCATCCGCCGGGGGGCCCATCCCCGGGGAGCCAGCAGCGTGGACGCGCCGGGTCCGGGGCCGCCGGGAGGGCCACGTCCCGACGATGCCCCGCCGGCCACCGAACAGGACCCCCGGGCCGGAGATGTCCCGTCCCCCCGGGGCAGGCAACGGTGGCGCGCCGGGACGCCGCTGGTCGATCAGGGGAAGGGGTGCGGGACGCATCCGACCTCCTCCTCGGGGGCGATCGCGCCGGGATAGGGAAGCCCGGTGCCCTCGGTGAGCCGGGGCAGACCGCGCGTCCGGCGGTTGCGGTGCCCGAAAGTCATCGGAACCAGGCCAGGAACCAGCACCCGCGCACAGCACAGCCCGTTTCGCCGGAGCTCGGGCATCGTCTGGTCAACCACCAGCACGTCCAACCCCGCGTCGAGGAAACCTCGAACGGCGGTGTCCACCTCGACCCGCAGGTCGGACTCGGCTGGGTGGAGGGTCGCGGGCACCGCGTCGAGGCGGATCTCCTCGTGCGGGGCGTCGAGCAGGAACGCGAACCGGTCCCGCGCCGCTGGTAGGGCGTTGACCAGCGAGTGGTCCGACATGCGCCGCACCAGGTCGGCGTCGGCGAGCATGGCCTCGGCCTCCTCCCGGCGGTCCGGGAACCCGTCCCGCACCGCCAGGACGATGCCGACGAGTTCGTGGAGCCCGCCGACCAGCGCCTGCCTGGGGTCCGGATGCGCGCCGCTGCCCGCGAGCACCGAGGGCCCGCCGGCCGGGCCCTCGGCGGTAAGCCACAGGCTGGGCATCCCGTACTCCATCGTGGACAGGAAGCACCGGAACCGGCAGCCGGTGAACAGCTCGGCGCGCCGCAGCAGGTCCCCGACCGCTCCCCGCTCGCCCTCCAGGCACACCTCGGGCAACGCGAGCCGCCGGTACCAGGTCAACAGGAACGAGTCCCGCTCCGCCACCTCGCGGAGACCGTGCAACACCGCCTCCTCCACCGAGTTGCCCAGCGCGCACCCGTTGGAGGTGTCGTAGACGAACGCGATCTCGCCGTCATGCCGCGGGCCCCAGAAAGCGGCGCGTTCCGGTACCAGCACCGGTTCCTGGGCTTGGAACGAGTAGGCCCACACCCAGTCGACAACGGTGTCCTGGTGGAACTCGCGGTACGGGAAGGACTCCGTCCGGTACGACTCCTCGGGGTGGGTACCGAGGTCCAGCGGGCAGAGGGCCCGGTCCGCGACCTCGGCGTAACTGGCGCGGACGGGAGCGGTCCGACCTCCCCGCCGCAGCCCCGCGTACCGTTCAAGTCCTTCCAGGACGGCGACGGTGCGGCTGGTCCGGTAACCCCGGGCGCGGCCTATCGCCGGTTCTCGCCGCCCCCAACGGGTGTCGAGTTCCACGGAGCACGCGCCGAAGGGGCTTTGCAGGTCCTGCCGCACCTCCTTGAACAGGCCGAGGCCGGGGAAGAGGTAGTCACGTTCCACCTGTTCGGCGGACAACTGCCCGGTGCGCAGCACTTCGGGACCGAGTTTCGGCAGCGGCACCCCATTCGGGGTGAGGTGCGGGACCGTGTCGGTGGTGACCTGCCCGCACAGCGCACAGGTCGAGTCCGGCAGCAACGTCCGCCGGTCCATCGCCCCGGTGACCCCGTCGAGGACCAGGACGCCGCTGGCGGCACCGGTTCCGGTCGGCGGGCCAGCGCGGACCGCCTCGGCGACCGACCTGGCCACCACGGACAGCGTGGCCGGCCCGAGCGTGGTGGCGGCCAGGAGCCGCGGTGAGCCGGGCAGCACCCGCTCACCTGCCAGGTCGGGGCCGAAAGCGGAGTTGGCCGTGCGCACCACGAGACACCGTGGGCATCCGGGGACACCACGCTGGGACCACGGACCGACGTAGCACAGGGAGCGCCAGCTGCCCACGAAGAGCAGCGGGCAGGCGAGGCGACGGGCGCGTGCGAGCACATCCTCGAACTCCTCGACCGCGTCCAACTCCGCCACCAGCACCAGCGGGCCACCGGCCTCGTCCCACGCCACCGCCCCCGGACCGGCCAGGTGCTCGTTCGTTCGTTCCTCGGTTGGGGCCGCTACGTCCTGGGCGCGGGCGGAGACCGAGGCAGTCCCACGGTCCTCCGGCGCCGGATCCTCGACCAACCGGGGAGCACGGGTCGCGCGGGCGTGCCCCGGGAAGTCCGCCGCGTCCGAGGCGTCGCACGTGGGCGTCGACGTCGAGCGGGCAACCCCCAGGTGCGCCGCCACCCACCGGGCCAGGGGGCCCCGGCCCAGCACGGACGCCGCTGGTGTTCCCCGTCCCGGGGCCCCGTGCGCGGTCATGCCCCGACCCCGGGGGACAGGGCGACCAGGTGGATTTCCCCGTCCGCGAAGGGCAACAGGCCAGTGACGTCGGACAGCGCATCCGAGCCGGGTGGGCTTGCTCGCCTCGCCGCCTCGGTCCAGGTCGCCGTCGGTGGCGCCAACCACCCCACGGTGTCGCCGGCGTCCTCCGAACCGGCGGCCAGCGCGGCGAGCAGGGCGTTGTCGATCGCGTGGTCCGCTGTGAGGCCGGTCCCCGGGTGGGTGGTGCCGGCCGCGGTGCGGACCCGAACCCTGCGGAGCCCCCCGACCGGGTCATCCCAGGCCACCCCGCACCAGGCGCGGTCGGAGCCGGCCAAGGCGCGCACCAGGAAACGCCGTGCCGGAGTGTCCGCCGTGGACAGGTCGGCGGCCGGTTCCCACCGGCCGGCCGTCGGCACCCGGCTGGCCGCGACCGCTGCGTACCGGGCACGCAACCGCGCCTCGTGGACGGTCCAGCCGGCGCCGAGGACCAGCGGGGCGGTCTGGCCCAAGGCTCGGGCGGTGCGGGCCGCGAGCCACTCCACGGCCCGCAGCACCACCTGGTGGCGCGCCTCCCTGGCCGACAGCGCACGGCACACCAGCAGCCGGGTCCTCGGGTCGCACGCCGTGCTCTCCGGTGCCACCACCTGGCATGAACTGGCCGCCAGCGGCAGCTGGTCGAGGTCGCCCTCCCCGACCGCCAACAGCGGGCCGGTCACGGAGTCGGTCCACCGCGCCGTCACCGCGACGATGCGATCGGCCTCGGCGACCAGCTCTGCCGGGTCCTCCGCTCTCGGCACGTCCGGTCGGACGGTGTCCAGCCCGCGGCCCGGGCCTGCCGACCAGCCGGTGGCACCGCCCTCCCCCTCAGGCGGGGAGCCGACCTGGTACCGAGGGCGAGCACCGACTGAGGCGTGGGAGAGGGCCGCCGGAACCGAGGACGACGGTGTCCGCGCCCGGCCGTGCCCGGTCACCGGCGCCCTGAGCGGGCCCGACCACGAGACACCAGCCGGGTGGCGTGAACACAGCGGGTGCCGACGGGCGGTGTGCTGCCGAACCACCGGTGCGCACGGCTCGACCGTCGTCATCGCCCCCGCACCCTCCAGCGCGACCCCCGCCAGCCGGGCGAAGACCTGCTGCACGAGGTGCAGGGCCGCGACGGCCGCCGGGGCCGGGGCGGGCGGGAGGTCGCCGGCGAACCCGGCGACCCGGGCCGCCACCGAGCGGTGCGCGCACTCCCAACAGCAGCCGGCGACACCGGGCGGCAGGGCGACCACGTGGTCACCGCAGCGCCCCAGCACCCCCACGTCCTGACCTCGACCGCGCGCCAGGTGGTGGGCGTCGGCCAGGGCCACCGGGTCCGCGTCGTCGGTCACGAGCAGGACCTGCCCGGCGTCCCGCAGCTCCGGGAGCCGTAACGCCGAGGCCAGCGGCCAGGAGCCGTCCACCACCTTCAACCGCCAGCGCACGCGCGGGTCCCGTTCGCGGACCGCCGCCATCAACTCGGCCGCGCTGGCCTCGTCGGCCTCGCCGCACACCACGAGCAGCCGGGCGACGCCGAACTCCCCGAGCGCGCCGAGGGCCGCCCGCAGCGCGACCCCGGACCCGAGGCAGCCGACCAGTGTGGACCGCACCCGCGACAGCCGGCTGACCGGGCGGTCGGCGTGGTGTTCCAAGAACGCCAGGTGCACCGGGTACAGCTCTGCCATCCACTCCGGGGGGACCTCCTTCGGCCCGACGACCTCGCGCAGGAAACCGTTGCGGTCCAACGTGCCCACCAGCCGGGACACCGATCGTCTCGCGCTCTCCGGTAGCCCCTCGCAGATCTCGGCCACGCTGCGTTCCCCGTCGAGGTTGGCGAACAACGAGCCCACCAGCTGGTAGGCACCCGCCCCCCTGATCGAGAACGACCCCAGGTTGTTCCGCAGCCACACTCCGCCCTCGTGCCGCACGAAGAACGCGTCGGCCCGTACCGCGAACCGCCGTTCGTCGAGGGAGTCCTCGTCGAGCCCGGCGCTCATGTCAGCTTCCCGTGGGCGCCGTAGGCCGCGGCCGCGTCCCGCTCCGGTAGCACCTCGACCCGGGTCAGCCGTCGTGCGTCCGGCAGCGCGGCGCAGTGCGCCCGCACCTCCTCCACACTCACGTCGCCCACGACCCTGGCGGCCAGGTTCTCCAGCCCGTGTGAGGTCTGTTCCACCCGAACCCGGGCGTCGGCGACACCGGGAAGGGCCAACAGGTGCCGTTCCACCTGGCGCGGGTGCACCAACATCCCGGAAACCTTCTCCGCGCCGTCGACCCGCCCCTCCAACCAGAGCCGCCCCTCGGCGTCCCACCGCCCGTAGTCGACGCCCACCCCGCGGCCGGCGGTGGACCTGACCGTGCCGGTCGTCTCCTCGGGAGGGGCACCGTCCGCTGGCCGCCACACCGCGACGCAGCAGTCCGGGCCGGCGGCGGAGACGACGCCCACCCCGCGTTCGTTCGGCTGGTCGACCCAGACGGCCTTGCCCTCGACGGGCCGGCCAACGTGCCCTCCGTGGCCGGGGTCCGGATCCACCGAGACCGCCCCGGTCTCAGCGGTCCCGTACAGGTTCACCAACCTCACCCCTTCGAACCGCTCCCTGGCGAGCCGGACCCGGGTGGCGCTGACATGGCCGCCGCCGAGGAACACCGCCACCCGGCCCATCGGCAGCGGGTCCGGCGTGCCCAGGCACGCCGCCGCGACCACGGCCGGCACCCCCAACACGGCCACGTCCCGGTCGCGGGCCGCCGTCGCCAGGGGGGTCCAGTCGTGAGCCGGGAACACCAGCAGGTCATGGCGGAAGAACATCGCGGGGAGCACGGTCATCAGGAACGCCGCCGAGTACTGCAACGGCAGGCAGGTGGCCAGCACCGGGTCGGAGCCGGTGCCCGGCAGCGCCGTTCGCAGCATGTGGTCGTGCTGCACGGCCACCAGTTCCCACAGATCGGCGTGCCCGATCGCGACCTTGGGCCGACCGGAACTGCCGGATGTGCACACGCCCCACATCGGCCGGGTCATCGGTTCCGCCAGCGGGAGCGGCACCTCCGCGAGAGCGGGAGCGAGGCGGTGCTCCTCCACGCCCAGCGCGGAACGGGCCGTCCAGAGCAGCAGGGTGTCCGGCACGCTGGCGACGGCGAAGAGCGAAGCTAGCGCCTCCAGGCCCTCCGTGGGGTCGACGACGTAGGCGTGCCCGGGGCGGACCAGTCGCGCCCGGTCCCGCCCACCCGCGAGCAACTCGTCCCAGGTCGCGACGGCACCGCCCCACTGGACGCCTCGGCGTCCAGTGGCGGACCGTGCTCGGCTGCTGGTCAGGAAACGAGTGAACGCCTGGCGACCCATGTCACCCACCCTTCGATCGTGTCGGGACGGTCGGGCGGTTCGGGAGGCGTCGACACCAGCCGGGTGTTCCGCAGGTAAGCGAGCACGACCACCGTCTCCAGGGAGTCCAGTCGCCGCGTCGGATCGCTTTCGTTCACCGCGTCGACCAGGGCCGCCCGCAGGGCCGCGACCGTGTTCGGGGGACTCGTGGGCGTGGGCCCCGACGTCGCCCGCCCGCCCGGGGCGCCACCACTGGGGAGGACGGCATCGGCATCGGTGTCCCTGCCGGCCGGTGTCGGCCCAGGACCGTCCTCCTGCCGCTCCGCGCCGGAGGAGGCGGGGCCCATCGGCCGCTCATCCGGAGGCGCCGGACCCCGCTCCACCTCCCGCCAGAACCCGGACACCACGCGGTTGACCGTGGCCGCGTCGTCGTTGCCCGGAAGGTGCCCGCCGCCCTCCACCACCCGGCCCCGCACCTCGGGACCGATGTCGCCGGCGGTCCTGGCCGCCTCCCGCTCGACGGACCGCAGGGAACCGTTGATGATCAGCACCGGCCGGTGCAGCTCCGCGAGCGTCTCCGGGCGGATCTGGATCCGGTCGGCGTAGGACGTCGTCGCGTGCGCGGTGTACGCGTCCAGGGTGGCTCGCCACCGGGGACCGTGCAGGCGCTCGTACTCCGCCACCAGCGCCCGGCTCTCACCGGCCAAGCGGTGGAAACCGCCCAGCAGGGAGAGGAAGGCCTCGCGATCCAGCCCGGGCGCGACGCCCGTGAGGACCAGCGACGAGACGAGGTCCGGGGCGAGGGCGGCGCACCGCACGGCCACCGGCCCGCCCAGGTACGACGCGGCGACGAGACGACCGGGGCCGAACCTGCGCACCAGAGCGAGGACGTAGCGCAGCGCCACGTCGAGATAGCCGTCCTCGGCATCGAGCCGGCACCGCCCGTGACCGGGCAGGTCGACGGGCACGACATCGGCCTCCGACCGCCACGCGCCGATCTGCTTCCCGAAGTGACCGTAGGCGGTGCCGAGCAGCCCGTGGAGCACGTACACCACGGGACGGCGAACACGAGCGCCCAACATCGGTGTCCTCCGTCCCGCTCAACCGACCGCCACGACCCCGGCGTCCCGGAACGGGTTGGCGAAGTGGGTGACCTTCGTGCCGTTGGCCTCGATGCGGCTGAGGATGTGCCGGGGACGACGCAGGTCGGCGATGAGGAACTGGGACGTGCTCGGTTCGTTGCGCGCCGCTGAGTCGGCCCGGTACGGGGCCACGTCGGGACTGCCCGGGCTGATCACCCCGGCCAGGCCCAGTGCCCGGTCCTGGAACTCCTGCGGCTCCCGAGTGGTGAGCACCAGACGCTGCTCCGGGCAGGTGAACGCGATCACCGCCATCATCCTCAGGTAGTCCTCGTCCCCGATCCTGGTGCTGTCCCGAGAGCTCATGGCCGGACGCATCCTGGGCAGGGAGAGGTCCACGACGGCTCCCCGCTCGCGCAGGTGATCGCCGTGCGCCACCAACTGGACGATCTCCGACTCCACGTCGGGGTGCAGGCCCACCAGCACGCCCGGGTTGACGTGCCGGAACCCGGCGTCGAGCCACCGGTCGAAGGACACCACCCGCCGGTCGAAATCGGCCTTGGGGACCGCGCTGGAGGTCGCTCCCATGAAACGGCGGTAGGACTCGCGGTCGTAGGTTTCCTGGAACACGCACATGGTCACCGGGTCCGCCCGGTCAACCCACTCACCCAGCACCTCGATCTCGTCGGGTTCCATGCTGCCGATGTTGAAGTAGACCCGTTCGAAACCCATGTCCAGCGCGGTGCGGATCGCCCAGCCGACCCGGAACGCCGTGCTCAGCCTGGTGTACTTGTCCGCGTACTCGCCGGTGAGCAGGCCGACGCCGCGAACGCCCTCGTGCTCGTACAGGATGCGGAGCTGGTCGGTGATCTCGTGCCGGCCGGAGAACTTGCGCTCCATCCGCGTGTTGCCCGCTCGCATCGAGCACATCCGACATTCCGAGTCGCAGTGGTTCGTGGTGTAGAGCGGCACGAAGGTGTGCAGGCGGGGACTTCTCGCCGCGCAGCGCCGCTGGGCCGCCGCCACCAGTGTCTCGGTGGGGATCGAGCGGTCCCGCCACAACGCGAGCGCCGCTGCCGCCCGGGACACTCCCGGTTCCTGCCCGGCCGCGAGGCCGAGCACCGCGTTCGTGTCCACCCCCTCGGCCTCCATCGTTACCGCCGTCACGTCCGGCAGCGAGAAGTCGGTCGTTCCGGTCCGCTGTCGATCGCTCATGGCAACCCTTTCGCCGTGGGGAGGAAAAGCGGAACGAAGCGGGATCGCCCGCGCCCTCCATGGGAGGGAAACTCCGGCTGTTCCACGCCATTCGTACTCCCGAAATCCCCGCCTGGCAACAGCACCCGGTTTCCGGTGGGCGTTGCAAGCGTGAGGTGGAGAAACGTCCCCATCCTGGTCGGCGAGGGCTTCTCCGCTGGTCATGCGCCGTTCCTCGGTCGCGCCTCAAGCGGTTCTCAAGTGTGTTTGCGTTGGTTCTCCGCCCCGCTTGCGCCGATGTTCAGGAAGTTCGCTGACTTTTCTGCGTCGCCCGGGAAAACCGCGAAAACAACAATTGGCGTCCTTGACCTACGGGTCTCGGTGTTCCTACCGTTCGATGCGGGGCCGAATCCGGTTCCTCTCACGAGAAACGAGGTGTGCGATGTCCGCTGACCTGCCCGCGCTGAACATCGAGTCGTTGGAGATCTCGGAGTTCCTCGACGACAACCGCCTTGAGGACGGGGAGGTGGTCGCGAAGGTCATGTCCGCCTCCTGCACCACCTGCGAGTGCTGCTGCAGCTGCTCGTCCTGATTCCTCGCCCGTCCACGTTCCCACCGCCGGGCCGGGGGCGACCCC
>NZ_AGVX02000117.1 GCF_000239155.1 Actinoalloteichus spitiensis RMV-1378 | reverse complement strand
GGCCCCCCCCCCCCCCCCCCGGCCGATGGCACCTGGCACGCCGACGTGGTGAGGCCGGATCATGGTCCGCGAGGGTTGGGCCGCCAGTCTCCTCAGCGGGGCCGGAGGGGGAGTGTCCCCTCGGCTTGGAGGCTTTGCTGGGTGAGGATGCGCAACGCGTCGGCGGAGCTCGGATCGTTCGGGGTGTAGATCTCCAGCCGGTGGTCGGGACTGTCGGGTTGGAGCCAGACCTGATAGGCGACGCTCGCGGCGCCGATCGTGGGGTGCCGCAGACGCATGTCCCCGACCGTGCAGTCGACGACATCCCCGGTCGCCCACATCGTCGCGAACTCGTCGCTGCGCATCGAGAGTTCCCCGATCAGTCTCGCCAGGCGTGCGTCGGTGGGATATCGACCCGCGGTGAGCCGGAGGTACGCCACGTGGACGGGGGCGAGCTCGTCCCAGTTGCGGTACAGGTCGCGGGTCAGCGGGTCGAGGAAGAACATGCGGGGGATGGACGGGCGCCGCGCCGGGTCGCGTGGCGAGTCGAAGGCCACGTGCTCGGCGATGAGCATGTGCCCGGAATGGTTCCAGGCGAGCACGTCGCCCCGGCGACCGAGCACGATGGCGGGTGTGGCGTCCCCGAGGGAGTCCAGCAGGGCGAGGACGCGGGGATGGGGTGTCTCCTCGGGCGGCTCGGAGAGCCCCGGGTTGGCGGGTTGCCTGGCGAGATTGTGGAGGTGCGCCGTCTCGATCTCGTCGAGTCGCAGGACCCGAGCCACGGCGTCGAGCACCTGCTCGGAGGCAGTCTCGGCTTGCCCCTGTTCCAGGCGCGTGTAGTAGCCCGTGCTGACTCCCGCCAACTGGGCGAGCTCCTCACGGCGCAAACCGGGGACCCGGCGCGGGGTTCCGTAGGTGCGCAGACCGACCGCGGCCGGAGTGATCCGATCACGACGGTTCTTCAGGAACTCCCCGAGGCGTTGCACCATGTCGACCCTAGCCGCCCGAGCCCGCGTGTGGGTGCACCTGCTGGGTGTACCCACAGCACGGGGATGGTTGTCGAACGCGGCCTCTCCCACCGTGGACGGCATGTCCCAACAGCACGCGCACCAGCGACCGGGCCTGCGTGCCTGGCTCGGGCTACTGGTGGTCCTCGGGCCCGTCCTGCTCGTCTCCATGGACGGCTCCATCCTGTTCCTGGCGATGCCACGGGTCAGCCAGGCCCTCACCCCCACCGCCGACCAGGCTCTGTGGATTCTGGACATCTACGGCTTCGCGGTTGGTTCCCTGCTGATCGCCTTCGGCGGCATCGGCGACCGGTACGGCCGGTTGAGGTTGCTCATGATCGGCGCGACGGTTTTCGGTATCGGCTCGGCGGCAGCGGCATTCGCACCCAGCGCGGAGCTCCTCATCGCCTCCCGCGTGGTGATGGGCGTCGCCGGCGCGACTCTCCTGCCTTCGGCGCTTGCGGTGTTGAGCGAGCTGTTCGTCGACCCGAGGCGCCGGGCGCAGGCCATCGGTATCTTCGCGGCGGCGTTCTCGGCGGGGTTCGCCATCGGCCCGGTGCTTGGTGGTGTCCTGCTGGAACGGTTCTGGTGGGGATCGGTCTTCCTGATCAACCTGCCCGTCATCGCGATGTTCCTGGTCCTCGCGCCGATCCTGCTCCGGGAGGTGCGCTCGACCCGACCAGGGCGTGTGGACGCCCTCAGCGTGGTGACCTCGGCCGTCGGCATGCTGCTCACGATCTACGGTGTGAAGCACACCGCCGCCGAGGGCCTGTCGGCCGTGCCGGTCGTGGTGGGGGTCGCCGGCCTGGTGCTGCTGGGGTGGTTCGTTCGACGTCAGCGGCACCTCGAGCAACCGTTGATGGACTTCACGCTCTTCCGCGACCGCGTCTTCACCGTGGCGATCATCACCGGTCTGCTGCCGTTGGCGGCCTGGTCGGCGGCGGCGTACCTGGCAGGTATCTACCTGCAGTCCGTCCTGGGCCTCCCGGTCCTGCGAGCCGCGCTCCTCGCGCTTCCCGGCGCCGCGGTGCTCATCATCACCTGCGTCGTCACCCCGTTCGTGGTCGATCGCATCGGCAAGCGGGCCGCCCTCATCATCTGCCACTTCTCGATCGCGGTGGGTCTGCTGTTCCTTCTCCCCACCACGATCACGGGCGGGATCGGCTGGTACGTCGCTTCCACCGCTGTCGCGGGTGTCGGCTACGGAATCTCCTTCGCGGTCGTCGCCGACACCGCCGTCGCCGCCGTCCCTGCGGACCGTGCCGGTTCGGCGGGGGCGATCGCGGAGACCAGCAACGAGATCGGCAACGCCCTCGGCATCGCGCTCCTCGGCTCGCTGGCCGCGCTGGTCTTCCGCCTCCAAGGGCCCGACCTCGCGCCCACCCTCGACGAAACGCTTCAGCTCCCCGAGCTCACGCCCGACCTCGTGGAGGTGGCGGGGACGGCGTTCGTGACCGGCCTGCACGCGGCGGCCGCGGTGGCCAGTCTGCTGCACGTCGGGCTCGGCATCCTCGCCCTGCGCTGGATCCCCCGGTCGGGGACGACACCGTCCGACGCCGCTGTCGCATCGGAGGAACGGCAGGTTGGGCCGAAGGCATGACCGCGGAGCCCGGACTGGCGCGCGCGGGAGAACATCGCGGGCGAGGCCGGCACCCCAGCCATCGCCCGAGCAGTGGCCGTATCGTCACCCTGCACCGGGTTGTCGAGCGCCCGGCGCAGGGGCGGCTCCGCCCGCTCCGGACGTCAGCGAGCCTTGTCCAGCGCGGTGCGCAGCTCCTCCATCCTCGGGGCGAACCCCTCGTGGTCGCCGAAGTGGACCGCGACCGCCTCCGCTCCGGCCTCGCCGTAGGCGAGCAGGTCGTCGACCGTCCGCCCGACGGGGCTTCCGCCGTCCCACCCGATCCGCAGGGTGGGCGTGACGTGGCGGTCGCCGGCGAGGGCGGCGAGGGCGGAGACACGTTCGGCGAACACCGCCGGCGAGGTGGGCAGGCCCTGCCAGCTGTCGCCGTGGCGCGCGGCCCGGCGCAGCGCGGCGTCGCTGTTTCCGCCGACCATCACCGGGACGCCGCCAGCGGGCACCGGTTCGAAGACGCCGATGTCGAAGGAGTACCGCCGCCCCCGGTAGGGTGCCGCGCCGCCGGTGAAGAGGTGCCGGAGCAGGTCCAGGGCGTCGTCGGTGATCGCTCCCCGCCGGGGGTACTCGGCGCCGACGGCCTGGAACTCCTGTTCGTTCCACCCCACGCCGACGCCGAGGACGATCCGTCCCTCCGAGAGGTGGTGCAGCGTCGCGACCTGTTTGGCCAGCACGAACGGGTCGCGCAGCGGCACGACGAGGACCGAGGTACCCAGCCGGAGCCGTCGGGTGGTGGCGCTGAGGTGGCCGATCGTCACCAGCGGTTCGTACACGCCGCCGAAGACGGCTCCGTACGCGTCGGGCGGCAGGATGTGGTCGGGCAGCCAGGCGGTGTCGTAGTCGAGGTCCTCAGCGGCACGCGCCAAGTCCGCGATCCGCCGCGCGGGCATGGTCGGTGACTCGTCGGGCAGCACCACCTCAAGTCTCATGTGGAGGGTCAACGTCCCACTGCGGGTGGGCATTCCCGTGATCGCGCGGAGTGACGGAGCGGGGTGGTCCTGATGGTTGGGGAACGGCTGGACCGCTCGGGCGAGGACGGTGCTCCGGCCGCGCCCGAGCGGTGCGAGGGACGGCCGCTCCGGCGAGGACGGTGCCGCGAGCAGGTGGCCGGGCACCCCGAAGTGGGTGCACAGTGGAGAGCGGGACGACGGAAGGTGGTGCCGTGTGACGGATGGCGAGAAGGCAGAGCGGGGACCGGTGGTGTTGTCGGTGGGGTTGCGGCCCGACGCGGTGGACCTGTCGGGGCATCCGGACCTCGACCACGACACCCTGGCGGCCATGATCGCCTCGGGGCAGGAGGCGCTGGGACGGGCGGGCATCGACAACACCAACTGCCTGGTGAGCGCTGATCCGGAGGAGGCAGAACGTCAGGTCCGCGAGGAGGTGGCGGGGCGCCGCTTCGACCTGGTGATGATCGGCGGGGGTGTGCGGTTGGTACCCGAGCAGACCGTGCTCTTCGAACGGATCGTGAACCTCGTCGTCGACCTCATGCCGGGGGTCAGGTTCTGCTTCAACACCTCCCCTGGGACGACGCTGGACTCCATCCGCCGCTGGTGGCCCCAGGTCAGGTAGGGGTTTCGCGGGGTCGAGCGGACGTCCGCCCCACTGGTGGCCCCCCGAGCAGCACGATCACGGCCTGGATCCGTCCGGTGACGCCCAGCTGGTAGTAGATCACGGGCAGGTGCGCGTTCCCGAGGTGCCCAGCAGTTGGGCGATGGTGCGGTTGGGCATTCCCCGGACGAGCAGGTCCACCACGTCGCGTTCGCGGTCGGTCACCCCGTGGCCAGCGTCCCTGCCCGGGTTCGTCCCAGCCGGGGGGCGCCGCGGGCGTCGCACCGCCGCGCGCGCCCATCGACCTGAACACCTTTGCCGTCTTACCGTGCGTGATGCCGTTACCCGCCATTGTTTTGTAGCACGACAATGGTGATCATGATGGCCAATACCGCCACCGCCACCGCCCCGGCTCCAAGACCCCACTTGAAGAACTGCCAATGACGCCCATCATCAACCCGCTGAATGATCGGTCCACCGTACTCAGCCTCACTCGCGCTTCGCGTCGCCTCGTTGATCTCAACGACTATCTGAGACAACTCACGCGAGGCTGCTTCGAGACCTGCCGTGGCATGCTGAATGTCGTAGGCAGTGCTACTGTCGACAGAAGAAATGAACGCGGACTCAAGGTCAGATGCCGCGGACCTGATCACCCCGACTTGGTCCACCGCGTTAGTCAGCTTCGAAGCAGCTCTATCCAGCATAGTCGCACTGTCGGTGAGATCACCGAGGCGGTAAGCGGCACTCATCAGCAATGCCGCCGATTCCGGAAGATGCCGCAACGAGGCGGCTGAGTCCGCGAGCATAGCCACCGCGTCGGTATCGAGGTAAGGACGGTCAAAGTTCTCCTCGACCAACTTCCGCAGCAGCGCAGCCGTGCTCTTACTGATCGCGGCGACCCCATCAATCGCAATCAAAAGCTCATCCTTCGCGTTGGCGACAACTGTCGTGAGGATGTTCTCCAGGTCATCCACTCCGAGCACGTCGAGTCCAGCGAGCTGCTCATAGCTCTCGCCTTCCCTGTCTTTCTTCCACGCGAGCAGGAGGTTCTTGGGATACTTGGCTTCCTTGGATTTGTCGTCCACCGGACCGTGGTGGGCCTGGCACAGCAGAAGCAAATTGCCGAAGCTGTTCAACTTCCGTACCGGGATGCTCGCATCGAACCTTGCGCTTCCGGGCTTCAAACCGTTGATGTGCGCGATCTGGATGTTGATGCTCGGTTCCTCATCAACCATCCGCAGAACCCGTTGCGGGCACTTGGGCGCATAACAACGACCTCGGCTCAGCATGAACAGCGCCTCGCGTACTCCGGCTTTGTAGTAGCGGCTACGATCGCTCACCGCACCATCCCCGTAAAAACAGGTTCTTGTGGCTTGAATCTGAACCGAATCCAAGTCTTGATCACTTTCGGCGCTCCTCCGTTCTTGGGGCGTGCGCGGCCAGCACCGTAACGGAGGGCACCGACGAACCACCCGACTCTAGGACCTGATCGAGCGCCACCAGGGGCTCTACTTCTGAGATGGGTCGACAGAGCGATCGATCGACTCGCCAGATGTTTCTCGTTCTACGGCGTACAGCACATCGACGGCTGCACTGGTGGCCTCCTGTTGGAGGGCCAGGTTCTCGATGAGATCAGACTCGCTGTGCTCTTCGCCCCCCAAGAAGCTGATAACGGATACCCACTCGCCGCCACCTGTCGCATAGTCTCGCCAGACTGACCCGACATCGACGCGTTCGTGCACAGCTCGGTTACGACGCTCAACAGCCTGTCCGATCGTCCCCAACTCGTAGCTCCAGCGAGCGTTGGCGTTGTCGCCAAGATGCCTCGTCACGTCGTTCAAGAGCCTCCCCATCGTGCGCCCTTGAGGTGTGGCTGACGGATCGAGATGACGCAGGATCATGCCGAGCACAGCCTCGGTCTCGGACGCCTGGACCATCACTTGACCACGCAAATGGTTCATCTCCGCAGCCTCGGCGTTTTCGTGATGTGCCTGTCCCGACTCCCGGTAGTCCTCGTCAGGCCTTGGATATGACTCCTCCAGCACGACACGCCACGACACCGTACGCTCACCGAACCTCGGCTGCCGAATCGCCATGACGCGAGTATGCCGAACACGTCACGGAAACACGGACGTCGTCGGTTGTAACGAGCTACCCAAGAACACCGCGGCTCCCTCTCTCGGCTGAGCCGGCGCGGGAGTTGACTGGTCCGGGCAGGACGTCGAGCAGGGCCGGCACGGCGTCGAGGTCGGCCACGGCGGGTTCGACGAGCAGCTGGCCGAACGACCGGGGTTCGCCGCCGAACGGCGCGGTCGACGCCGGTGGCGCGCCGGCCAGCACGGCGGCGTCGATCTCCTGGAAGGTGGCGTCCATCCGCGGGTGGGTGCCGGGCCCGGCGGAGGGCGCCGGGCGCGGAGGCGCCCTCCGCCGGGAAGGAGGAACACACGGCACATCCGGGGGATGCGTGGTCAGACGGGGACGCGACCGAGGTCGAGGAAGCGGAGCATCTGGGGCCCGCCGACATAGGAGGCCGTGCCGTTGTCCGCGATCACGACGCTGCCGGTGACCGTGCGGGAGGCGTCGCTGGCGAGGTAGACGACGGTGCCGACCATGTCCTCCGGGTCCTCGAGCTCGCCGGCGGGCACCGCCGACAGCAGGCCGTGCACGGCGTCGGGGTCGGCGAAGAAGGTCGTGGTGAGGTCGGTGCGCGTCCAGCCGGGGGCCAGCGCGTTGACCCGCACGCCGGCGGGCCCCCACTCCGCCGCCAGGGTCCTGGTCAGCGAGATGACCGCTGCCTTCGTCGCGGCGTAGTGGGAGAGCAGGGGGATGCCGTTCAGCCCGGCGATGGACGACACGTTGATGACGGAACCGCTGCCCCGCTCGACCAGGTGGCGGCCGAAGGTGTGGGTGACCCAGACGAGGGATTCCAGGTTGAGGCGCAGCACCTGGCTCCAGTCGTCGGGTTCCAGGTCCAGGAACGGGCCGGCGTGGCTCATCCCTCCCGCGTTGTTCACGAGGATGTCCGGCGCGCCGAACTCGGCGAGCGTGGTGCGCTCGGCCGCCCTGATCTGGTCGAGGTCGGTGACGTCGCAGGTGAGGACGAGTGCCCGGCGGCCGAGGCTTTCCACCTCGTCGGCGACGGCCTCGAGCCTGGTGGTGTCCCGCGCCACGAGCGCGACGTCCGCTCCGGCGGCGGCGAGGCCGGTGGCGACCGCCGCTCCGATGCCTCGGGAGGCTCCGGTCACCAGTGCTGTCCTGCCTCGCAGTCCGAACAGGTCCTGTGCGGGGGGCATCTGTCCTCCTCTGCTTGGGTGCACCCGGCCTCGACCTGCACCGGCGGACCCGCGTCGTCGTCCGACGGGCGCGGTCCGCGCGGTGGCAGTGGGGAGTGGGGTGCTCGTTCATGGCCGGCGGTGCTCGGCGATGAGTGGTCGCGTTTTCGGGATTCGGGTTTCTCCGCCGGTGGCCCCGGTCGGTGCACGTGTTCTTCCAAGGGGACCCGTGTACGGATAACCGGGTGGATGTTTGGTATCTCACACGCTCTCCCCCGGCCTGTGTACCCCCATTGGGGTGGCTGTTTGTCGCGTGAAATGCGGAACGTGTTGTCCCGGTTCACCGCCCCTGGTACCTCGGAACGAGTCCAGCGGAGTGATTTCCCCGGGAATTCCCTTACCCGGACAGCGGTGAATTTCGCTCCGCCTCTCACGTTCCGCTGTCAGGCGGCGCCGGTTCAGGGTGGGCATTTGGTCGGACGGAGTGATATTTCTTCCCTTTCGCGTTTTCCTCGGTGTGCCGGGTTGCGCGGCCCCGGCCGGTGGAGGCCGTTCGTCCCGGTACCGGCGGACGGGGTGACCGGCAGAGGTCCCCGCTGCGGTGGGCTCGCCGGCGTCGGGTCGGTGACCAGCGGCGGGGTGGTTCGCCACGGGTTGGGCCCGGGTGATCGTTCCCGACCCGCCAGGTGGTCGGGAGGGGGAGGTGTCACCGGAGACCGGGAAGGCTGGGGCGACCGCAGCCTTGACGGTGGCGTGGGCGCCTGGCCGGGGGCCGAGCGTCACGGGTTCCGCGATCTTCGGCGGTGTTCCTCGCCGGTCGCGGTGGAGCGCCGAGGCGGTTCTCCCCCCATTTCGGCCGACCACGCCGGTGTCGCCGAACTCCTCGCTCACCGCCACGGTTGGCCAGCTTCCCTCCCTTCCGCCTGGTGACCGCCGTACCGACTCCTCATACGCGGGAATCGGCCACCAGGAAGGGGGCCTCCCCGACGGCAGAACCCGTTCATCGCGCTCGGGCTTCCGTGCCGGCACCGGGAGCGCCCGGGTTCCTCCGGCATTCCCGCCGCCGCGTTTCCGGTGACGTGCGCCCGGTGGCCCCACCGACTGGTCGGGGAGTTCGGGACCTTTTTCCGAGGAGCCGCCACCGGGAGTGCCCGCGACCCCAGGGGGGCGCCAACCCCGGGCCCACCGACGTCCGCCGGTCCACGCCCCGCCTCCGGGCCCGACGGCCACCGCCGGGTGACCGGTGTCCTCGGACCCCGCAGCTGGCGGCGAACCCCCTTGTAGGATGAACAAAAGTTCACTCTACTGTGGTCATCTCAGGAAGGACACCGATGATCGAGGTCATCCCCGCCCGCGACTTCGGGCCGGGCCACCGCCGCGCGGTCACCCAGGTCTACGTGGACGCCTTCGGCGCCGACTTCACCTACTTCTCGAAGGACCCGACCCGGTTGGCGGCGCTGTTCGAACCGATGCTGGCCCCGGAGCACTTCCACCTCGCGTTGGTGGACGGTCACCCCGCGGGCATCACCGCCCTCACCGACGGCCGTCAGCAGAGCGTCCGCCCCGACCGGCGCCAGTTCGTCCGGCACCTCGGGTGGGTGAAGGGCACCATCGGCGCGGCCGTGCTCCGCAGGGAGTTCGGCAGGACCCTCGACCTGCCCGCCGGCACGGCGTCCCTCGAGTACGTCGGGACGGCCTCGGCCCACCAGGGCAAGGGCGTCGCCACCGCGCTGTTGACCCACCTCATGCGGGTGTCCGGCCACCGCCGCTACGTGCTCGAGTACATTGCCGACACCAACGCCGCGGCCCTGGGCCTGTACCGGAAACTCGGCTTCGTGGAGTACCGGCGGGTGCCCGTGAGGTACACGAGGTTCAGCGGCATCAACCACTACGTGTCGATGGAGTGGGAACGTCCGTGACGGGCGCCGCACCGGTCCCACCCGCGGGAAGGAGGAAGCGTGCCCCGCCCCAGCGCCCAGTACGAGGCGATGCGCTCCGCGACCCTGGCCAGGGTGCACACCGCCGCCACCGCCCTGTTCACCCGTCACGGGTTCGCCGCCACCAGCATGCGGGACATCGCCCGCGCCGCCGGCATCAGCACCGGGCTGATCTACCGGCACTACCCGTCCAAGGACGAGCTGTTCGACGCGCTCGTCCGGCAGGCCACCGAGGGAGTGCGCGGCGCGGCGCGGCGGCTGCGGGCGGACGACCCGCCCGAACGACTGCTCACCCGCTTCACCGAGGACTTCCTGTTCGCGGTGGACCGGGAGGAGGGGTTCGCCGAGTTCTCCACGCTCATGAACCACGCGGCGGCGCTTCCCGTGCGCCCGCCCTCGGTGGAACGGCTGGTGGAGGAGCACGTCGCCCTGCTCGACGCCCTCACTGACCTCATCGAACGGGGGCAGCGCGGAGGCGGGTTCCGCCCCGGGCCGCCCCGTGAACTCGCGGTGGCCTACCTCGCGACGCTCGGCGGTCTCGCGATGATGAAGGTCTCCCTCGGGGCGGAGCTGACCACACCGAGCGCGACGATCGTCAACTCCCTGGTGTGCTGAACGCCGCCGGTCCGCCCTCGCTCACGCACCCCGCCACCCTGGTACGACCCGAGCGTTCCCCAGTGGGCTCGCACCAGCGCTCGCCGCGCCCGCGACGACACCGCCCCGGAGCCGCGGCGGTTCGCGACGCCGCTCGCGGGCGGCATCCGCCGGGTCCGCCACCGCGTTCCCGCTGGCCGGCGGTTGGCCGAACACCCGGGTGGCGTCCCGTCCGTGCCGCACGGCCCCCTCCTCGCGCGACTTCCCGATGCCTCGCCAGGCCTGGTCGCCGGGTCCGCGCACGAGCGCGTTCCCCGACACCGGCTCTGGTGGACCGCGACCACGTGGCGTTCCTCCGTGCCGCACGGGACCGGAGGAGCGCACCGGGCCGGGCATCCCGCGCGAACACGAGCGGCCGGCGTCGAGACGCCCGGCCAGCGGGACGGCGAGCAGCACGTGGCATTCGGGGTCCCGACAACGCGGTAAGAATGATGAAAGGAATGCGCATCGGAAAATGGGAAGCGGCCGTTACGCCCCGACCGGAAACAGCCGGCGAATGTTCATCCCCGAACCCTGTTCGTTCACTCCACCCCGGCCGTGCCGGGTGGAGGCGTGGCGTGCCAGGACGCCCGGCCTGGCGCTGGCCACTCCGGCTCGGCCCATCACCTCGTCGGCGGATGCGGCCGGACGCCAGGTGGCGGCCGGACGGGTCGCGCCGCCACCGGCGCCCGACCGGTCGACCGGAGCCGGCCCCTCACGAGGTCCGGGGCCCCGGTGCTCGCCGCCACCCCCGGGCTCCGCCGCCAGATCGACGCGCAGCGGCACGGCCGGAGGGACGAAGGGGCGGACGCCCAGCCGCACCACGTGCCTGGATGGCCTGGAGTGACCACCGGCTGGCGGCCCGGGCGCCCACCAGCCGTGACCCGGAGCGGAGCACGGTGGCCACTGACCGGCGGTCAGCGTGCCGTCCGGCGGGGCGGTGGCGGCGAGTGCCGCGCGGACCGGCGGAGGAACCAACCGCCGCGCGAGGACCTTCGGTTCAGCGGGTGCACGACGGCTAGGGCAACGGGACCAGCCGTGTCCGGGAAACATCCGGAACCGTTACGCCGTTCGGCCCCACGAATTCCGTTCCCCCTCCGACGACGTCGCCCGCTGGCGAGGAACGGCGCCCGCCACGAACCCCGCACCCGACCGCGGCGGAGCGTCGCGAGGAATGCGGTTCACCTCCACTTTCGCCGCACTCGACCACTCCTGTCACGCGCCACCAGGTCGTCGGGCGGGCGCGAAAACGAGTAACGGGACAGCCGAACCCGATCAGGCTGTGTCGAAATAACCGAACACCTCCCGACCCTTGACAGGTTTTGCCGCCCTCGTTAGCGTTTCAACGGTTTCACCGAATCGCCGCACGAATGTGACGACCACAGTTCTTCGTTCGTAGTCAGCCGGGCCGACCAACCGCATCGGCACGGGCAGAAGCCATGCCCTGAACACACACGTTCACAGGGCGGATGGGGGGAACGGTGAGGACACCCGTGTCCGACGGACTGGCGACCGGTCATCATGGGCCCGACACCCACCGAAGCCCCCGTCCACCCGCGACCGACGGACGCCGGGGGGCCCGCCCCTCGACCGCCGTCCGGGGAGTCCCGCCGAGAAGCGTCCACCCGTGACGGCGCCGAGCTCGCGGGAGGCAGTCGACCTGGCGGACGTGGAACGAGCGGCGGAAGCCCTGCTGGCCCCGGAGGTCCGCGACTTCGTCGCCGGCGGCAGCGGCGCGGAACGCACACTGGCGGCCAACCGCACCGCCCTCGACGCCACCCACGTCGTCCCGAGGGTCCTCACCGGCATCGGGACCACGGACACCCGCGCGTCGCTCGTGGGGACAGCGGCCAGCCTGCCGGTCGTGGTGGCCCCGATGGCCTACCAGTGCCTGCTCCACCCCGACGGTGAACTCGCCGCCGCCCGCGCCGCCGCCGCCCGGGGTGTGCCCTTCACCGTCAGCACCTTGAGCAGCCGAACCGTCGAGGAGCTGGCGGGAACCGGCGCCGCGCTGTGGTTCCAGTTGTACTGGTTGCGTGACAGGGGGCTGGTCGAGGACCTGCTGGCCCGCGCGGAGGACGCCGGCTGCCAGGCACTGGTCATCACCGTCGACGTCCCCGTCATGGGCCGTCGGGCGCGGGACGTGCGCAACGGTTTCGCGCTCCCCAGTTCGGTGCGAGCCGCGCACCTCGACACCGGACCGACCAGCGACGCGCACGTCAGGCGATCAGGTTCCTCGGCGGTGGCCGACCACACGGCGCTGGCGTTCGACCCGACCCTGGGGTGGCGCGACCTGGAGTGGTTGCGCTCCCGAAGCCGCCTCCCCCTCGTGGTCAAGGGGGTGCTGGACCCCAGGGACGCGGTGCGCTGCGTCGACCTCGGCGCCGACGCGGTCGTGGTGTCCAACCACGGCGGGCGGCAGTTCGACGGCGCGCCGCCCACCGCCCTCGCGCTGCCCAGGGTGGTGGACGCGGTGGGGGACGCGGTGGAGGTCCTGGTCGACAGCGGTATCCGGAGCGGATCGGACGTGGTGCGTGTGCTGGCGCTCGGTGCGCGGGGCGTGCTCCTGGGCCGGCCCGTCCTGTGGGGACTCGCCGCCGACGGGGAACGCGGCGTGACCCGGGTGTTCGACCTGCTGCGGCTGGAACTGGAACAGTCGCTGCTCCTCTCCGGGTGCGCCGACCTCTCCGACGCCGGACGGCTGACCACGCACCTCCAGTCCGACCCGCCCTGACGACCCCGTCGGTCCGCACGGCACCGTCGTACTGCGATTCGGAGGCTCGATGTCCACGACGTTGGATTTCCGCATGCTGGGGCCACTGGAGGTGTGCGCGCACGGCAGTCAGGTTCGGATCGGGGGTCCCCGCCAGCGGATCGTGCTGACGATGCTGCTGCTCAACGCCGGCCGGGTCGTGTCGGTGGACAGCCTGGTGGAGGCGGTGTGGGGGGCGCGGCCACCGTCGAGCAGCCGGACCCAGGTGGCGATCTGCGTGTCCGCGTTGCGGAAGACGTTCCGCTCGTGCGGCGTGCACGGGAACCTCATCGAGACGGTGGCACCGGGGTACGTCCTGCACCCGGCGGGGCACCGCATCGACACCCTGGTGTTCGAGGAGCTGGTGGCCGACGCCAGGACGCGCGCCGGCGACGCGGCGGAGGCGGTGCGCCGCTACGACGAGGCGTTGGCGCTGCGACGCGGTCCCGTGTTGTCCAACGTCGGTGGGGTCGTGCCCGAACAGGCCGCGGCGGCGCTGGAGGAGAAGGTCCTCGCGGCCTACGAGGAGCAGGCGGAGCTCCGCCTGGGTCTTGGCGAGGAACGGGCGCTCGTCGCCGGACTCGCCGAGGCGGTCGAGCGGCACCCGCTCCGGGACCGCCTGCACGGGCTGCTGATGACGGCGCAGTACCGGTCAGGGCAACGCGTCGCGGCGCTGGAAACCTTCGTCCGGTGGCGACGGCGGTCCGTGGAGGAGCTCGGCCTGGAACCCAGCGTCGAGCTGCGGCGCCTGCATGAACGCATCCTGCGGGACGACGAGGGCCCCCCGGTCGACCGCCCGCCGGCGCAGCTCCCCGCCGCGACCCGGGCCTTCGTCGGACGGGCCGACGCCGTGTCCGCGTTGGACCGGTTGGCGGCAAGGGCGGGCCGGGACGGGGTGCCGCCGCTCGGGTTGCTGGTGGGCACTGGCGGAGTGGGCAAGACCGCGCTGGCCGTGTGGTGGGGTGCCCGCAACGCCGAGCTGTTCCCCGACGGGCAGCTCTTCGTCGACCTGGGCGGGCACGACCCGCACCGCGCCCCGGTCGACCCGTACACGGCCCTCTCCCATCTCCTCCACGCCCTCGGTGTCCCACCCGAGCGGGTACCGAGCCGCGAGGAACGTCCCGCGCTGTTCCGGACCTTGGTCGCCGACCGGCGGTTGCTGCTGGTGCTCGACGACGCGAGGAACGCCGCCCAGGTGTGGCCGCTGATGCCCAACAGCCCCACCTGCCACGTGCTGGTGACGTCGCGGAACCCGCTGCGCGAGCTGGTCGCCCGGTGCGGGACGGTGCCGCTCTGGCTGGGTGGCCTGCGCCGGGACGAGGCGGTCGACCTGGTGCGGGACATCGTGGGACAGCGACGGGTGTCCCGGGATCCGGACGGTGTCGCGCAGCTCGTCGAGCTGTGTGAACGACTTCCCGGGGCGCTGCTGGCCGCCGCGGCGCACCTCGCGGGCCGACCGCACTGGGACGTGTCCAGGATGGTGCGCGAGCTGCGGCACCGGGGTGGGTGGACCGGCGGCGACGGCGGGTGCGGGCGGGACTGCCGGCAGCGCTCGACAGCTCACCGCGCGGGACGCTCGCCGCTGCCGAGCGCCGGACGGCCCGTGCACCCCGTCGCCGACCCGCTCGAGCTGGCAGCGGGAGCCCGGTCGAGGCCCCCCGCGTCGAGCGGAGCCCCGAGCCGGGTCGCCGATGGTGCGGGCCGCTGACCGGCGGTCGTCCCTGGTCCGGGAGCGCGCGCGGAAGGCTGGAGCGGAGCGCGTGCTCCCGCGATCCCGGCGTGGGGCGCTACCGCGCCCCGGTCCGTGCCCGGGTGCGCCCTCGCCGGCTCGGCCCGTGCCGCCCCTGCAGCGGAGCCTCCGCTGCCTGGCGGTTCCCGCTGGCGGAGCGGCGCGGCGGTACCTGGCCCCTGCGGCGACCCCCGCCCCACCGCCAGCCGCCTCCGACGGTTCCCGGGGCTTGCCACGGCGGTTGGTCCGCGCCGGGACGGGATGGCGACGACGGTCGCGGTGGCCGCCGACCACCGGCCGGCCACCGCCCCGACCGTGATCGGGACCCCGGAACGGGGGTTCCCGGCCCACGGCCCGCCGACCACCACCCGGAGTGTGCCCCGACGGTTCCCTCCCCGACCTGATGAGGAGTGCTCGTGACCACAGTAGACACCCAGTCCTACCCCTTCGGTGATCCGGTGCGCCTGGACATCCACCCCGGCTACGCGCGGTCCCGGGCGGAGCAACCCGCGATGCGGGTGCGGTTGCCCTACGGCGACGAGTGCTGGTTGGTGACCCGCTACTCCGACGTCAAGACGGTGCTCTCCGACCCCAGGTTCAGCAGGGCCAGGGCCGCCGGGCGGGAGGACACCCCCCGGGTGACGCCGGAGGCGGCGCCCACCGGCTCGATCCTGAGCATGGACCCGCCCGAGCACAGCAGGCTGCGGAAGCTGATCGCCCGGGGTTTCACCGCGCGGCGCGTCCGCGAGTTCCGTCCCCGCACCCAGGAGATCGTGGACGGCCTGCTGGACGAGATCGAGCGGACGGGTCCGCCTGCGGACCTGGTCGAAAGCCTGGCGCTGCCCCTGCCGGTGTCGGTCATCTCCCAGATGCTCGGCGTGCCCCCGGAGGAACACCACCGGTTCCGCGACTTCTCCGCGATGGTGCTGTCCACCACCGCCTACACGCGGGAGGAGGTCAGGGCGGCGCGCGCGGGGCTGGAGGAGTACCTGGGCGAACTGGCCGAGCAGCGCAGACGGGAGCCCGGGGATGACCTGATGAGCGTCCTGGTCGCCGCCCACGAGGACGACCGGCTCACGGAGCAGGAGTTGCGGCAGACCGGCATCACCCTGTTGGTCGGGGGCCACGAGTCCACCGCCAGCCAGTTCGCCAGCTCCGTCTACCTGCTGCTGTCGCGGCCCGAGCAGTGGGCGTTGCTCCGGGAACGCCCGGAACTGGTTCCCTCGGCGGTGGAGGAGCTCCTGCGCTACATCCCGCTGGGCTCCGGCGGCGCGTTCGCCCGGATCGCCACCGAGGACGTCCAGCTGGGCGAGGTCCTGGTCCGCGCGGGCGAGGCGGTGGTGGCCAGCACCAACTCGGCCAACCGCGACGACCGGGTGTTCTCCGACCCCGACGTCCTGGATCTGACCAGGGAGACCAACCCGCACCTGGCCTTCGGGGGCGGGGTACACGTCTGCCTGGGCGCCCAGCTGGCGCGGGGAGAGCTCCAGGTGGCGCTGTCGTCGCTGCTGACCCGCTTCCCGGACCTGCGGCTGGTCACCTCCGCCGAGGACGTCCCCTGGAAGGAGGGAACGCTGCTGCGATCGCCCCAGCGGCTCCCGGTGACCTGGTGATCAGCCCCGGCTGGTGACGAGGAAGTCGAGGACGGTCTCCGCCGCGGAGATCTGGCGGCTGGTCACCCCGACCGTGCGGGCCGGGTTGGGGAACGTCCCGCCCGGCCAGGTGTGACCGCCGCCCCGCACGACGATGGAGACCACCTCCAGGCCGGTGTCAGGGTTCACGCAGGTGGCCCTGGTGAGGGACGTGCCGTCGGGTGGGGCGGTGAGGGGCGGCTCCTCGTGGTGCTGCTCGTCCGCCCCGCCCGCGCGGCAGAACGCGTCGACGGTGTCGGCGGTGGAGACCGTGGGGCGGGGCGGTTCCCGCCCGATGGGCGGCGTGCCCTCCGGTTGGCTGGTCAACCCCTCGATGGGCCGCAGCGGGTCCGCGTCGCCGTAGATCGACAGCAGCGGGATGGGGCCGCTGGGACGTACCTCCGCCGGGGGCGCGGGCAGTTGGCCGGCGACCGAGGCCGCGGCGGCGAACCAGTCGGGGTGTTCGGCGGCCAGCCGCAGCGCCATGATGGCGCCCTCGGAGAACCCGACCACGAACACGCGGTCCGGGTTGATCCGGGCGTCGTCGAGGAGCTGGTCCAGTACGGCACGGGTGTAGGCGACGTCGGCGTTCGGGTCGGGGCGCAGCTCGGTGGGTCGCGGCGCGGCGCCCCAGCCCTGGTCCACCCCCTCCAGGTAGGCCACGGCGACGCCGGCCGCGTCGGCGGCCTCGTTCAACCCGCTGTGCTCCTCCATCTCCAGCGCGGAACCGCCCTTGCCGTGGAGGGCGAGCAGCAGCGGCCAGCCGTCGTCCTCCGCCGGTCCCGGGGACAGGCGGAGGCGGAAGGAGCGGTCCCGCCCGTCGACGGGGACGGAGCGGACGGTGGTGACCGCGTCGGTGATCGGGCGTGCCGGGCGGGGGCGGGCCTCGGCGGCGTCGACGGGCGAGGCCGCCGAGGAGGTGGGG
>NZ_AGVX02000118.1 GCF_000239155.1 Actinoalloteichus spitiensis RMV-1378 | reverse complement strand
GGGCCGCCACCGGGTTCGTGGTCACCGGCTCCCGCGCCACCGCCGGCCGGGTGGGCGGCCCCCGCCCCGCACACCTCGCCGCCGGCCGCTCATCCCTCCACTGCTCCGGGTCCCGTTCCCGGCGCCAGCCCGGCGGCCGGATTCGAGCCGGACGGGTTCGGGCCGGGTCGTTTCGGGCCGGGTGGGTTCGGGCAGGGTCGTTTCGGACCGACCGGCGTGGGGCCGGGCGAGTTCGGACCTGGTGGTCCGGAGGACGTCGGGCCCGCGGGTGCCCCGCTCGACTTCGGCCCTCTCGGCTCAGAGCCCGACTCCGGGCACGGCACCCGGCGGTAGTCCACGTGGGGCGGAGGTCCTCCTCCGCCCCACGCACCCGTGTGCCGCTCCGGCGTTGTCCGCCGGTGCCGGGCACGCTGGCGACATGTGGGGGTTGGGGTGCCCTCTCCGTGCGACCGCGCCGCACGCCGTGTTCCTACGGATGGGACGAGAACCCCTCGGGGCACCAGCACAGCCCCCCGGCCCGGAGTCGGGGGGCTGCTGGGACTGTCAGCGCAGACGATCGGCCTTGACGGCGTCGACCAACGCGGCGAAGGCAGTCCGGGGGAGGAGGAGTGTTCCGCCGTCCCGGTTCTTGGTGTCCCGGATGCCGACGACCACGCTCGCTGCCGTACCGATCTCGACGCAGTTGGCCTGCACGCCGCTGCGCGTGCTCGTCCGCCACATGAACACGGTTACTCCTCCGCGTCCCTGGCACCAAGGGGACCGGAGGCCTCGTACAACCCGCTGGTTGGGGACTGCCTCCGCGCAACGACTGGTCGGCCTGCGGCGTGTCGGGGTCGCGGTGCGGATGAGGGATCGCGGCGTGGTGAGCCTGACAGCAACGTTCTCCTGAACCGGTCAGATCGAGAGCTGGTAGACGGCACGGTCCTTGCCGGGGCCCTTGAAGTTGGCGATGACGGGGACCCCGTTGACGATGCGATCGCCGCCGGCGTTGGAGAAGCCCATCGATTCCCACGTGGCTTGTGCGGCCGTGTTCTCGGGTTCGGAGGTGAGGTAGATCCGTGTGCAGTTCCAGGCGGTTGCCTGGTCGCGGACGTGGCCGATCAGGGACTGGGCGATGCCGGCTCGGCGGTGGCCGGGATGGGTCATGACGTCCTGGATGTAGACCTCGCTCGGGGCGTCCTGGCTGCGAAAAGCGATGACCGCTCCGACGAGTTCATCGTTGATGAGGGCGGTGGGGCATGTGGAGGAGAACAGGGTGGCGTAGAGCCAGTAGTCGGAGGCAGTGCGCGCCCTGACGTAGGGCGCCCCGCGGTCCATGAGCGCGAGGATCTGTGGGATGAGGTCTACGCGCAGCGGCGTGATCTTCATGGTGCTCCTGGTGTCGTATCGCTTCCGCCACGTGAACACCGTTGTTCCTCTGCGTGCCTGGCACGGCACTTCTCGACGACCTCAACCGAGGCCGACGGATCAAGAGTCGCAGTCACGGCACTACCGCCGCGACCCCACAAGCCGACCCGATGCAGGGGACGTTCTCACGGATGGGTGGCCGGGGAGACAGAGCTGCGCGCGGAGTCGGGGGCTGCTGGGACTGTCAGCGAAGGCGATCAGCCTTGACGGCATCGACCAACGCCGCGAAGACCGGCCGGTCGACGACGAGGGTGCCACCCGCGCGGTTCTTCGTGTCGCGGATGCCAACGACGCCAGGCGCGCTGCCGATCTCAACGCAATTGGAGTTTGCATCGCTGCGGCGTGACTTCCGCCAGCCTGCCAGTGTGGTCGTGGTCATGATGCTCCTCTGTGAGTGTTCGCATGACTTGTGATCAGATCCCGCGACGAGTTGGGGGGTCCAGCGCGCCGACAGAATCCGCTCGCATAGATGCTCGAAACTCGCAGTCACAACACTAGCCGTCGCGACCTCGTAAGCCGATCGTGCTGCTGCGCCGCATCCTCACGGATGGAGTAGAACGCCTCGGAACACAGCACAGCCCCCGGCACGGAGTCGAGGGCTGGTAGGACTTCAGCGCAGGCGGTCCGCCTTGACGGCGTCGACCAAGGCCGCGAAGGCGGACGGGTCGACAAGGAGGGTTCCGCCGTCGCGGTTCTTGGTATCCCGGATGCCGACCAGGTCAGGCATTGACCCCACCTCGACACAGGCTGTCTGCTGGCCGGACCGCGTCGACTTCTTCCAATTGCTGATCATGGCTGCTCCTCTGCCGCGTGTCGGGCTGCGTACTCCCGCACCATCCCCAGTGAGGCGGCGGGGTCGGCGCACGCGGAGATCAGGTTATCCGTCGCAGCGACGTAGGCCGCCACGTCGCCCTCCGCAAAGACGAAGACCGCAGCACGGTAGTGCTCAAGGTGCACGACGAGGCGGCCGTTGCGCGCGGGGTGATGAGGAACCAGCCGCCGTTCTGCGCGATAGTCAGGCCCGCTGTGTACGGCAGCACGTGCACGGCGGCCCTGACCTGCCTCGGCTACCTCCGCTATGTGCGTCAGCTGCTCAGCCATGATTGCGGGTCCCGCCGGCCGCGCGAGAACGCTTTCGTCGAGGACGAACGTGCAGCGCGCGGTCTCCAACACACGTTGTCGGGCTAGCCGGATCTGTACCCAGGACTCGGCCTGGGACGGCGGCGTGAGCGTGGCGCGCATCACTGCTTCCGCGTAACCGCGCGTTTGCAACAGTCCGGGGAGATGCGATAGGCGACGACCCGCCACGACACCGAGGTGCCCGCCGGGCCGTCCACCACGACCGGCGGGCCGCTCGCCATCCCCAGAACCCGCCTTCGGACCGGAACGGGTGAGCGCGGTGGGCGTCGTGCCGGCAGTGCGATGCCCGGCGCGGACGCGGCGACCGCACCCCGTCCCCCGCTCGCCGGGTGCGAGTTCCGGCAACGCGGCCTGGTCTCTCAACGAATACGCGCCACAGGCAGTGGTTCCGCGCCCGATCCGACGACACGACCGCAGCACTGCCCACCCGTTCGACCAGGACGAGGCGAGCATGGCGCGACGCCCGGTAGGCAACATCCCCCTTTCCAGCGGATATTCGCCTGTTCAGGGGAAGATTTCCCGCCTGGTGGGCGCCGTGGCGCGACCACTGTTCCGAGTCCACGCCCGCTGGAAGACTGCGGGCGTGACCGGCGCCAAGCTGATGTGGCGGGACCGCCCCGTCGACCTGCTCCTGGTCGCGTCCGCGGTGTGTAGGGGGACGCGCCCCACCGGCTGACGTCCACCGCCCGACTCGTCGATCGGGCGTCCGGGTTCCTCATCCCACCCGCGCCGGGTGGTCCACCCCGGACCGCGCCTCCTCCCGTTCCCGAGGTCAGCACCAGGGTTCGTCGGCTGCCGCGCGGACAGCGCGGCCGGTGTGTCGCGTCTGCCTCGCGCCCCGTCCACGCCCAGCCCCAGGAGTACCGCCATGTCCGCTCCGACCACCACGACAGCCGCCGCGCCCTCCCCGACCAATGCGGCGGGCACCAGCGCGAACCGGCCGCATCCGTCCCCCACCGACCCCGCCACCACCCGGGTCATCGACGCCACCAGCCCAGACGCCACCGACCCCGACGCCACCAGCCCGAACGGCACCGGCACGGCCGACCCGGCCGCCGCACCACCCGCACCCGGCGAGGTCGACGTCCACGAGGCGTTGGACGTCCCGGCGTTCCGGCGACTCCTGCGCCCGGACCGCCTCCGGTGGTCGGCGGGGGAACTCCGCGACCTCACCCGCTCGACGGCCCTCGACCTGGCCGCCCCACTGCTGCGCCTCGCCAGGTACGTGCCGGCCCAACGCTGGTGGGCGCGGCTCGCGCTGACCGAGGGCGTGGAGGTGTGGCTGCTGACCTGGATGCCGGGCCAGGGCACCGAACCCCACGACCACGGCGGGGCGGCGGGCTCCTTCACCGTGCTCGCCGGGGAGGTGCGGGAGGACTACCGGTACCCGAAGGGGCCGGTACGGGCCGCGACCCGCCGTGTCGGGGACGCCCTCGGCTTCGGGGCCGGGCGCGCGCACCAGGTGCGCAACACGGGCGCCCGTGACGCGGTCACCGTCCACGCCTACTCACCGCCGCTCGTCCCCACCCGCGAGTACCGGAGCCTGGCCGACATCCCCGACCGGATCGCGGCCCTCCCCGCGCCGGCACGACGGTCGACGGCCTCGGAGGAGCCGAGCCGCTCCCCCGGCGTCCTCGCGCCCGCGCCCCTCCGCGCCGTCCATGCCAGCGTGCTCGGGAAATGAGCCGGCGTTGAGCGTCGAGGAGTTCCTGAAGGCGGCCCGGGCCGGGCTGGACCGGTTGGAACCGGCGCGGGTCGAGCGCCTGCGCACGGGAGGCGGGTTGCTGGTGGACATCCGGCCGATGGCCAACCGCCGGGCGGAGGGCGAGATCCCGAGGGCCGTCGTGGTGGAACGCATCGTGCTGGAGTGGCGGCTGGACCCCGAGGGCCAGCACCGGCTCCCCGGGGTGGTGGCCGACCGCCCGGTCGTCGTCTTCTGCAACGAGGGCTACGCCTCCAGCCTCGCCGCCCGCGACCTGCGAACACTGGGGCTGCGGGCCGCCACCGACATGGTGGG
>NZ_AGVX02000119.1 GCF_000239155.1 Actinoalloteichus spitiensis RMV-1378 | reverse complement strand
GCCGTGTCGTAGCCGCTCACCGCGCCGGACGCGGCCGAGGCCGCCGGCACGGGAACCGGTGCGACGGCCGGCGAGTCGAGGCGCGAGAAGGAGGGCGCCCAGCCGGTCCGGTGGCCCGGAGATCCCGCGGAGAGCGCCGGCGTTCTCGCACGGGTCCCGTCCGCGCACGTGCCCGAGTCGGTCACCCCACCTCAGCCGGTCGCCGCCACGTCGCCCTGACGACTTGGCAACGCGCCCTGTCCCGTCAGCGACTTCCCGCATGTGACGGAGCATTCGCGCCGAACCAATGCGAATGGCGGATTTTCGGGTGCCGTCATGGACCGCGAAACAGCGCGAACCCTACGGTGATTTCGTCAGCGGACACACGTTCGCGGCCACATTCCTCTCACTGGAGGGGTGTGCCGTCCGAAGAAAGGACATCGAATGCGCCTGTTGGTTCGCACGGCCGCCGTGGTCGCGGGAGCACTCGTCCTCGTTGGAGGAGTGACCGCGCCGGCGATGGCGCGGGACACCACTACGGAGGACGTGGGAGTGGCCGCGGCGACCTGCACCAGCTCCTACCAGTACCTCCCCTCCACGGCGAGCGTGTCGTGGAACTGCGTGCTGGGACAGGGCAACTCCGGGGTCGGCGTCCGCACGTTGCAGAGGTCGTTGCGGGAGTGCAACGGCCAGTCCATCAGCGTCGACGGGATCTACGGTCCCGCGACCCGCAACGCGGTCGTGAACGTGCAGCGTAGAGCCAGTATCAGCGCCGACGGCGTGTACGGCCCGCAGACCCGGCGGAACATGCGCTGGCTGACCGCCACCGGGTGCAACTGGCGTCGGTGATCCGGACCGTCGTCCGGGTTCGGGCAATTCGGGCCAGGACAACCGTTTTCCGCGACGGCGGTTCAACGGGGGTGGGCGAGGGCGACCAGGAACGCGCCCGCCCACCCCACGCCGCACGTCGGAAACGGCACACCACCGAATGGGCGCCGGACGATGAACCGACCGGCCCCAATACGTTCGCCCGGATATCGGGAGGTACGGCGGTTCGCTCACCGTCAACTGGGCAACGCCGTCGTTTCGTGAGTGCGGTTGTGATTTCCGGGCGTACGAGGTGCGGCCAGACCACGTTTTCGGCGACGGGCGTCGGCCCAAGGAAATGGGCCGCGTTGGAACCCGTTCCTACCAGGTCACCGGCAGCTCGTACACGCCGTAGACGAATCCGTCGTGTTTGAACGGGATGGCCTCGAACTCGGTGGCCAGCCGCAGGTCGGGAAGCCGGCGGTACAGCGTGCGGTAGACGATCTCCAGTTCCAGCCTGGCCAGGGGCTGGCCGAGGCACTGGTGCACACCGAACCCGAACGCCACGTGGTGCCGGGCCTCCCGGGTGATGTCGAGCTCGTCGGGCTCGTCGAACGCCCGGGGGTCGCGGTTGGCCACGTCGTTCGGCAGGACCAGCCCGTCTCCCGCCCGGACCGGGCAGCCCGCGACCTCCATGTCCTCCAGCGCGACGCGGCGCCGACCGCCGTGCGTGATGGTGAGGTAGCGGAGCAGTTCCTCGACCGCCCGCGTGGCCATGGTGGGATCGTTGGAGTCGCGGAGCAGCGCGAGCTGGTCGGGGTTGCGCAGCAGCAGGAGCGTGCTCAGCGCGATCATGTTCGCCGTGGTCTCGTGACCGGCGATGAGCAGGAGCACGGCCATCTCGGTGGCCTCACGCAGGGTGAGGTCCCCGGCTCCGACCCGCTGGGCGAGTCGGGACAGCAGGTCGGCGCCGCCGGGGTTCTCCAGCTTCGCCCCGACCAGTCCCCCCAGGTAACGGGCCAGTTCTCCGGAGGCCACCGACCGTTGCTCCGGGGTGGACCTCCGGTGCACCATCGTCCGGCTGTTAGCTGGAAGAAGTCGTGGTCGGCGTAGGGGACGTCCAGCAGGTCGCAGATCACCAACGAGGGCACCGGCAGCGCGAAGGCCTCGACGAGGTCGACGGGGCGGGGGCCGGCGAGCAGGCCGTCCACCGCCTCGTCGACGATGCGCTGGACGGCGGGCCGCAGCGCGGCGACGTTCTTCACCGTGAAGGCCGACCCGACCATCCGGCGGAGTCGCGCGTGCTCGGGGTCGTCCATGCCGATGAAGCTGAGACTGGCCCTGCCCGGGGCCGACCGGGGGTAGGTCGGGTGGGTCATGTCGGCGCTGACCCGCCGGTCCGACAGGACCGCGCGTTGGTCGGCGAACCGCGTGACCAGCCACGGGGTGGTGCCGTCCCAGAGCCGGACCCGGGCCAGGGGTGTCTCCTCGCGGAGCCGCTGCAGTTCCGGGGGCGGGTCGAACGGGCAGCCCTCGGCTCGGGCCATCGGGTAGTCGGGCGCGTTGTCCGAGGGGCGGCGGGCGGGGTCCAGGGTGCTCGTCATCGAGTTCCTCCCGTGGCGTCCGCCCACCCCCACGGGCGGGCGGCGCCGGTGCGGCGGGATGCTTGCTAGGCGGACGTGGGGGCGGGGGCGGGTCGGCCGACGTCCACGACGGGCGGCCCGGGACGCGGTGACGGTGGTCCGAGGAGGCGCTGCCGCAGTTGCCTGGCCTGTTTGGGCATGTTCCAGCCGAGGACTCCCACCGGCTCGCCGTCCCGCCGGTAGGCCGCCACGAACC
>NZ_AGVX02000120.1 GCF_000239155.1 Actinoalloteichus spitiensis RMV-1378 | reverse complement strand
CGCCGGTTCCCGTTGCGGCACAACGGGAACCGGCGCCGACCGGTCAGGAACCCGTGACGGGCGTGGTGGTTGGCAGCCAGCTGGGCCGACTCCCCTCGAAAGTGTCGATCGCCTCGACCTCGCGCAGGGTCAGCGCGATGTCGTCGAGGCCTTCCAGGAGCCGCCACCTCGTGTAGTCGTCGATGGTGAAGGGCAGGACGAGTTCCCCTGCGGTGACGGTGCGCTCCCGCAGGTCCACGGTCACCTCGGTCCCCGGCTCCTGCTCCAGCAGTTTCCAGAGCAGTTCCACGTCCGACTGGGCGCACTGGGCGGCCAGCAGGCCCTGCTTCCCGGCGTTGCCGCGGAAGATGTCGGCGAACCGGCTGGAGATGACGACGCGGAACCCGTAGTCGCCCAGCGCCCAGACGGCGTGCTCGCGGGAGGAACCCGTGCCGAAGTCCGGGCCCGCGACGAGGACGCTCCCGGCGGAGAACCTCGGGTCGTTCAGGACGAAGCCGGGGTCGGACCGCCAGGCGGCGAAGAGCCCGTCAGCGAACCCGGTGCGGGTCACCCGCTTCAGGTAGACGGCGGGGATGATCTGGTCGGTGTCGACGTTGGAACGGCGCAGCGGCACGCCGACCCCGGTGTGCGTGGTGAATGCTTCCATGTTCGGTCACCCCTTCTGGGAAGTAGTCGGGCGCGCTCAGCTCGCCGTGGCCAGGTCGGCGGCGGACAGGTCCTCCGGGGAGGACAGGGTTCCCCGAACCGCGGTCGCGGCGGCGACCAGGGGCGAGACCAGGTGGGTGCGGCCGCCCTTGCCCTGGCGGCCCTCGAAGTTCCGGTTCGACGTCGACGCGCTGCGCTCGCCGGGAGCCAGCTGGTCCGGGTTCATCCCCAGGCACATCGAGCAGCCGGCGGACCGCCACTCGGCCCCCGCCTCCAGGAACACCTCGTGCAGTCCCTCCGCCTCGGCCTGGCCCCGCACCCGCATGGAGCCGGGGACGACGAGCATGCGCACCCCGCCGGCGACCTTCCTGCCCCGCAGCACCTCGGCGGCCGCGCGGAGGTCCTCGATGCGGCCGTTGGTGCAGGATCCGAGGAAGACGGTGTCCACGGCGACCTCCCGGAGCGGGGTGCCGGGCACGAGGTCCATGTAGCTGAGGGCCTTCTCCGCGGCGAAGCGCTCGTTCTCGTCCGCGATCTCGGCGGGGTCGGGCACACGTTCGCCCAACGGGAGGCCCTGTCCGGGATTGGTCCCCCAGGTGACGAAGGGGGTGAGGGAGTCGGCGTCGATGGTCACCTCGGCGTCGAACTCGGCGTCCGGGTCGGTCCGCAGTCCGCTCCAGTACTCGACCGCCGCGTCCCAGTCCGCCCCGTCCGGCGCGTGCGGCCGGCCCCTGAGGTATTCGAAGGTGGTGGCGTCCGGCGCGATCATGCCGGCGCGAGCGCCCGCTTCGATCGACATGTTGCAGACCGTCATCCTGGCCTCCATGGACAGCGCCTCGATGGCGCTCCCCCGGTACTCCAGGATGTAGCCCTGCCCGCCGCCCGTTCCGATCCTGGCGATGACGGCGAGGATGATGTCCTTGCTCGTCACTCCGGGCCGGAGCGTTCCCTCGACGTTGACCGCCATCGTCTTGAACGGCTTCAGCGGCAGTGTCTGCGTGGCGAGGACGTGCTCCACCTCCGAGGTGCCGATGCCGAAGGCGATGGACCCGAACGCCCCGTGCGTCGAGGTGTGGCTGTCGCCGCACACCACGGTCATCCCGGGCTGGGTCAGCCCGAGCTGCGGGCCCACGACGTGCACGATCCCCTGGTCGACATCGCCCATCGGATGCAGGCGGACCCCGAACTCGGCGCAGTTCCGGCGCAGGGTGTCCACCTGGGTGCGCGACACCGGGTCCGCGATGGGCAGGTCGATCCCCGTGGTGGGGACGTTGTGGTCCTCGGTGGCGATGGTCAGGTCCGGCCGGCGCACCGGACGACCGGCCAGCCGGAGACCGTCGAAGGCCTGGGGACTGGTGACCTCGTGCACCAGGTGGAGGTCGATGTAGAGGAGGTCAGGCTCGTCACCGCTCCCCCGACGCACCACATGGGCGTCCCAGAC
Organism: Actinoalloteichus spitiensis RMV-1378; assembly: GCF_000239155.1. GTDB lineage: Bacteria > Actinomycetota > Actinomycetes > Mycobacteriales > Pseudonocardiaceae > Actinoalloteichus_B > Actinoalloteichus_B spitiensis. The sequence continues at coordinate 23,004 of NZ_AGVX02000120.1, read as the reverse complement.
CTTCTCCGCGAGCGTGCGGCCCATTGCTCCTCCCAGCACGAGATGTCGACGTGGCCGTCCCAAGATCTGGACATCCCAGATAACGGGATATTAGTATCGGGACGTGGGACAGCATAGCGGCATCGGCGTGCTTGACAAGGCGGTGGCCGTCCTGAAGGCGGTCGCCCAGGACCCGTGCGGGCTCGCGGAACTCTGCACCAGGACGGGCCTGCCCAGGGCCACCGCGCACCGGCTCGCGGTGGGTCTGGAGGTCCACCGCCTCCTCCGGAGGGGAGCGGACGGCCGCTGGCGGCCCGGGGCGGCCCTCACCGAGCTGGCGGGCGCCACCAGTGACCCGCTCATCGAGGCCTCCGCCACGGTACTTCCCAGGCTTCGGGACATCACGGGCGAGAGCGTGCAGTTGTACCGGCGCGACGGGATGCAGCGGATCTGCATCGCGACCGCCGAACCGCCCAGCGGGCTCCGGGACACCGTCCCGGTCGGCAGCAGGCTGCCGATGACCGCCGGTTCGGGAGCGAAGGTCCTCGCGGCGTGGTCGGACCCGGCGACCCAGCGGGCCATCCTCGTCGACGCGGTCTTCGGGGAACGCACCCTCCTGGAGGTGCGGCGTCGCGGGTGGGCGCAGAGCATCGCCGAACGCGAGGCGGGCGTGGCCAGTGTCTCCGCTCCCGTCCGGGACGCCAACGGCGTCGTGACCGCGGCCATCTCGGTGTCCGGCCCGGTCGAGCGGATCGGCCGCAAGCCCGGCGCGCGGTGGGCCGCGGATCTCCTCGGGGCGGCGGAGGCCCTGCACGTGAAGCTCTGAGGGCACGGGGTGTGCCGGAGTGGCTGGGGCGGGCCGCACCAGGCGACCGGCGGCCCCGCAGGCGTTCCGGTTCCGCACCACGGCGGCCCCACCGCCGGCAGCTCCGCGCGGTCGGCCCTGGACAACGAAAAACCCGGGACTCCGTCATGGAGTCCCGGGTCATTCCTGTAGCCCCGACGGGATTTGAACCCGCGCTACCGCCTTGAGAGGGCGGCGTCCTAGGCCGCTAGACGACGGGGCCAGGAACCGAGAGGAATCGCGCGGTATCGCGCGAAACTCTCCGCTGGGGTACCAGGACTCGAACCTAGACTAACAGGGCCAGAACCTGTCGTGCTGCCAATTACACCATACCCCATTGCCAGGAGGACAATGACTCCGAACTCCGGCCTGCGTCAGCATACCAAAGCGTTCGGAGCTTCTTCCGGTCAGACTCTCGTGACTCTCACCGGGGGGCTCGCCCTGCCGTTGGTGAAGATAGTAGACCACCCGCCAGAGCGAACGAGAACCGGGTCCCCCCACCCGTGCCAGGCGCTGTCAGGAGGCAGGTGTTCCGAGACGGAACAGCAGGTCGGGCAGCTCGGACAACCCGGAGATCACCGAGATCCCCGGTGGCACGGGATCGCTGAGGGAGCTCCGGTCGAGCCACACCCCGTGCAGTCCGGCGTCGCGCGCTCCGAGTGCGTCGAGCGTCACCTTGTCCCCGACGTGCACCGCTTCCTCCGGCCGGACCCCGAGCTCGGCGCAGGCGGTGTGGAAGATGAGCGGATCCGGCTTGGCCACCCCCCGCTCACCGGAGATCACCAGTCGGTCGAAGGCGCCGTCGAGCCCCACCGCCGCGAGTTTGCGGCGCTGGTACGCCCCGGCGGCGTTGGTGATGGCGGCCACCCGGAGCCCCGCCCCCCGCAGCCAGCGCAGGCAGGGCACCGCGTCGTCGAAGAGGGTCCAGGTGCGTTCCGTGGCGGTCAGCCGCCGCTGTTCCCACGCCGCGGCCTCCTCCTCGTCGACCTGCCGCCCCAGGTCGGTGAGGAAGGCACGGGTGCGCTGGCGACGCATCGTGTCGAAGTCCACCTCGCCAGCGGCGTACCGGGCGTGGTGCCGCTCCGAGGTTCGTTGCCACATGGGCCAGGACTGGTCGTCCCCCAGCAGTTCGACCAGACCGGTCCGCGCGGACGTGCAGTAGTCGACCAGGGTGTCATCGATGTCGAGGCAGACCGCTCGAACGCGGTGCAGCCGAGTGTCCGAGGAAGTCGCGAGCGCGGATGTCACCCCGTGAGACTAGGTACTGGCGCAGCGTGCGAATGCCCCCCAGCGGGGTGATTTGGGCCTGGCCTGCATCGATCCAGCGGATCACCGCCCGTGACCGGCCTTCCGGCCGGTCACGGAGTGGTCCGGTTCACGTGGCGAGGGCGCGGACCCGCCGCAACACCTCGTCCGGCCCGAGCGCACGGGCCACCTCGGCCAGGTCGGGGCTCCTGGTGGACCCGGTCAGTGCGACCCGCACCAGCTGGGAGGCTTCCCTGATCGACCCCGGGTAGGCGTCGGGGTTCTTCTTGAACTCCTTGGCGTTCTTCGCGAAGCCGTGCCGGGCGGCCAGTTCCCTGATCTGCCCGAACCACTCCTGGGGATCGTCCAACGGCTGGTAGCCGTCCGCGAAGTCGGCGGCCAGCGTGCGCACCAGTTCGGGGTCGAGACCGCCGAGACGTTCGTCGGCGGGGTCGTTCACCACCGCGAACAGCTGGGGGAAGAAGAAGCCGTACACGGGGCGGAAGTCCGACCACTTCCGGAGGTCCTTGCGCGGGTTCTCCACGCCCTCACGCTCCACGGCGAGCGCCCGCAGCGCGAGGTCCCGGTCCGCCTCGAGGACCGCGACCAGGTCGGGGTCGTGCGTGGTGGCCCAGGCCGAGACCGCGTCCACGATGGTCGCGCCGGACAGGGTGGCGATGTGGTCGGCGCTGATGTCCTCCAGTTTGACGAGGTCGACCAGCGGGCCGGCGACCCCGCACTCCGCCAGCCGGATGGGCTCGACCAGCGCCTGCTCCAGCGGCAACTCCGCGAGGCGTCCGTTGGCGAGGCCGCGCAGGTAGTAGCGGACCGCCTCGGAGGGGTAGCCGGCCTCGACGTAGAAGTCGACCGACGCCTCCGGGTCCTTGCGCTTGGACAGCTTCCGCCTGCTCCCCCCCTGCTGCTTCATCAGGGGGGCGATGTGGGCGTACTCGACCTGGTCGAAACCGAGGGCCTCGAAGAGCTGGAGGTGCAGCGGTACCGAGGAAATCCACTCCTCGCCCCGGATGACGAGGTTGACCCGCATCAGGTGGTCGTCCACGGCGTGCGCGAAGTGGTAGGTCGGCAGTCGGAGGGGCTGGTCCGAGGACTTGAGGATGACGGCGTCGTTCCTGTTCGCCTCGTGCTCGAGCTCGCCTCGGATGGCGTCGGTGTAGCGGACCCTCTCCTGGGGGCCGGCCTCGGCGCGGAACCGCACCACGTAGGGCTCACCGGCGTCGAGCTTGGCCCGGACCTCGGCCGGGTCGGCGTCGCGCCAGATCGCCCACCGCCCGTAGTAGCCGGTGGGGAGCTTCGCCACCTGCTGGGCGCCGGTGATCTCGGCGAGTTCGTCCTTCGTGGCGAAGCACGGGTACGCACGGCCCTGGCGGAGCATCTCCCGGACGTAGGTCAGGTAGATCTCGGAGCGCTGGGACTGGTGGTAGGGGCCGTAGGCGCCCGAGTCACCAGCCTCGTCCGGCTGGATGGAGAAGTACTCGAAGGCGCGGTCGAACTGCTCGACCGCCCCGGCCACCTCCCGGGACTGGTCGGTGTCCTCCACCCGCACCAGGTACGTCCCACCGCTGTGGTGCGCGATGTCCCTGTCGATCAGGCCGACGTACACGCCACCGATGTGCATGAAACCCGTCGGCGAGGGACCGATCCGGGTGACCTTGGCCCCCTCCGGGAGGTCACGGGGCGGGTAGCGCCGTTCCCAGTGCTCCGGCTCGGGCAGATCGGACGGGAACAACGCGTCGATGGTGGCTCGATCGAGCATCAGCGGAGATCTCCAACACACACCTGCGGAAGGGACACGTGAGGCTACCAACCCCGCTGGTCGGACGGGCGAACGCTCGCACGCTCCGAGGAGCTGGCGCGCCCCTCCGCCCTGGTGGGACGGGCTGGCTACCCATCCGACGAGCAATTGCGGCCCTCCCGACGGCTCAGCACAGTGGGAGGTCCGAGGAGCGGACGAGGCGGGGGTCGGATGCGGGCCACGGACTGTGTGGTGATCGGCGGCGGGCCGGCGGGGATGATGCTCGGGCTCCTCCTCGCCCGGGCGGGGGTGGAGGTCACCGTCCTGGAGAAGCACGGCGACTTCCTCCGCGACTTCCGGGGCGACACCGTGCACGCCTCGACGCTCCAGCTGCTGGACGAGCTCGGTCTCGGACCCGCGTTCGACGCGGTGCCCCACCGGCTGGTCGAACACTTCCAGATCCTGACCGACTCGGGTCCGGTCGTGACGGCGGACCTGCGACGGCTTCCGGGCCCGCACAAGCACATCGCGTTCGTACCGCAGTGGGACTTCCTCGACATGCTGGCCGCCGCCGCCTCCCGGGAGCCCACCTTCGAACTGCGGATGCGCACCGAGGCCATCGGCCTGGTGCGGCGGGGCCGGCGGGTCACCGGAGTGCGGGTGCGGGAGCCGGACGGGCGGGTGCGGGAGATCGCGGCCGGGCTCGTGGTGGGCTGCGACGGACGCGACTCCCGGCTGCGGGAGGCCGCCGGTCTGCGGGCCCGTTCCTTCGGTGTCCCCCTCGACGTGCTGTGGTTCCGGCTCCCTCGGCGACCCGACGACATCGAGGGCACGACCGGGCGGTTCTCGCAGGGGCACGCGATGGTCCTGATCGACCGGGGCGACTACTTCCAGTGCGCGTTCCTCATCCGCAAAGGGGAGCACCACCGCGTCCTCGCCGAGGGGCTGCCGGCCTTCCGGCAGCGGGTGACCGACCTGCTGCCCTGGCTCGCCGACCGGGTGGACTCGCTGACGTCCCTGGACGAGCTCCGGCTGCTGTCGGTGCGCCTGGACCGGCTGCGCACCTGGGAGGCGCCTGGCGTGCTCTTCATCGGGGACGCGGCGCACGCCATGTCACCGGTGGGCGGGGTCGGCATCAACCTCGCGATCCAGGACGCGGTGGCCGCCGCGAGGTACCTGGCCGCTCCCCTGCTGACCGGGCGGCTCCGCACCGCCGATCTCCGCAGGGTCCGACGCCGTCGCTGGTTGCCCACCGTGGCGACACAAGGCCTGCAACGTCGCCTGCACGCCGGGTTCCTCCGTGACGCGCTCGACCGCGACGCCCCGACCCCACCACTCCTGGTCAGGACGCTCCGCCGGTTCCCGTGGCTGCGGGTCGTCCCCGCCTACCTGGTGGCCGTCGGCCTCGTCCCGGAGCACGCGCCCCCGTTCGCCCGCAGGCCTCCGGCGAGGGGAGGGGACCCGGCGGACCGGACGGCCACCAGACCCGTCAACGGGAGACGACCGGGTTGGTCAGGGTTCCGATTCCCTCGACGGTGACCGACACCGACTGCCCCTCCCTGATCTGCCCGACCCCCGCCGGCGTTCCGGTGAGGATGACGTCGCCCGGCAGCAGCGTCATCACGCGCGAGACCCATTCGACCAGCGCGGGCACGTCGTGCAGCAGCTGCGAGGTGCGGCCGTCCTGGCGCAGTTCCCCGTCGAGCTCGGTCCGCACGGCGAGGTCGGAGGGGTCGATCTCGGTCTCGATCCACGGGCCGAGCGGGCAGAAGGTGTCGTGCCCCTTGCCCCGGGTCCACTGCCCGTCCGCCCGCTGCTGGTCCCGTGCCGTCACGTCATTGGCCACGGTGTACCCGAGGATGACGTCCTTGGCCCTCGCGCGCGGGACGTCCCGGCACGGCTGCCCGATGACGACGGCCAGCTCGCCCTCGAAGTCGACGTGCGTCGAGTCGGTGGGCAACCGGATGGGTAGCGCGGGCCCGACCACCGAGGTGGACGGCTTGAGGAACATCACCGGGTCGGCCGGCGGCTCGCCGCCCATCTCCCTGGCGTGCTCGGCGTAGTTCTTCCCGATGCACACCACCTTGCTGGGCAGGATGGGCGCGAGCAGGCGCACGTCGGCGAGCGGCCACTGCCGGCCGGTGAAGTCGGGCGTGCCGAAGGGGTGCTCCCTGATCTCGGCCGCGACCTCGTCGCCTCCGTCGTTCCGCTGGATGGCGACGAAGGGAAACCCGGTTCCCTCGGGATGAGCGATCCGCCCCAAACGCACGTGTCGTCCTCCTGTTCCGCGTGCTGGCACGACCTGCACACCGTAGGACAGCGGGTCGACGCCGCCCACGACTGGCACGTCTAGGCCACCGGCTGGCGCGTCGACCGGTAGACGAGCGCGTCGCACAGCGCGAGCCAGCTGGCCTCGACGATGTTGCCGTGCACCCCGACCGTCGTCCACTCCCGCTCGCCGTCGGTGGAGTTCACCAACACCCTGGTGACCGCGCCGGCACCTCCCTCGGTGACCGCGTCCTCGGTGAGGATGCGGACCTTGTAGTCCACGAGTTCCACCTCGTCCACCCAGGGCAGTCGGCCGGCGAGTGCCTTGCGGAGAGCGGCGTCGAGTGCCTGGACCGGGCCGGTGCCCTCGGCGGTGGCGATCACCCGCTCGCCCTCGACGTGCATCCGCACCGTCGCCTCGGCCACCACGGTCCCGTCCGCGTGGTGGTCGAGGACGACCCGGTAGGACTCCAGGCGGAACGGCTGCTCCACGGGGGCCGCGCTGGTCACCTCGTCGAGGTCCCGGTTCAACTCGCCCCGGAGCAGCAGCTCGAGCGAGGCGTCGGCCGACTCGAAGGACCAGCCCCGGGCCTCCAGTTCCTTGACCCGGCGCACGGTGCGCCCCACCGCCTCGGAACGGCCGGCCAGCGACAGCCCGAACTCGCGTCCCTTGAGCTCGATGCTGGACCGGCCGGCCATCTCCGTGACCAGGACCCGCATCCGGTTGCCGACCACCTCGGGGTCGAGGTGGTTGTACAGCTCGGGGTCCACCTTGATCGCGCTCGCGTGCAGCCCAGCCTTGTGGGCGAAGGCCGAGGACCCGACGTAGGCCTGGTGGGTGTCGGGCACGAGGTTGGCGATCTCGGCGATGGCGTGCGAGACCCTGGACAGCTCCGCCAAGCGCCCCGGAGGCAGGGCGGGGACGTCCATCTTGGTGACGAGGTTGCCGAGGACGGCGAAGAGGTCAGCGTTGCCGGCTCGTTCCCCGTACCCGTTCGCCGTGCACTGGACGTGGCTGGCGCCGGACCGGACGGCGGCCAGGGAGTTGGCCACCGCGCACGAAGTGTCGTCCTGGCAGTGGATGCCGACCCGGAAGCCGGTGCGGCCCACCACCTCGGCCACCACCTCCCCGACCCGGTCGGGCAGCCAGCCGCCGTTGGTGTCGCAGAGCACCGCCACGTCCGCTCCGGCGTCCACGGCGGCGGTGAGCACGCCGAGGGCGCAGTCGGGGTCGTACGCGTAGCCGTCGAAGAAGTGCTCGGCGTCCACGAAGACCCGCCGGCCCTCGGCGACCAGGTGCCGGACCGTGTCGGCGACCATCGCCTCGTTCTCGGCGACGTCGGTGCGCAGTGCCCGTTCGACGTGGCGGCGGTCGGCCTTGGCCACGAGGGTGACCGCCGGCGTCCGGGCGTCGAGCAACGCCTGGACCTGCTGGTCCTCGGCGACGGGCACACCGGGGCGCCGGGTGGCGCCGAAGGCGACGAGGACCGCGTGGCGCAGCGGCAGTTCCCCGGATGCCGCCCTGGCGAAGAACTCGGTGTCCTTGGGGAGGGCGCCCGGCCACCCGCCCTCGATGAACCCCACCCCGAGCGAGTCCAGCAGGCGAGCCACCGCCAGTTTGTCGTTCACGGAGTAGGAGATGCCCTCGCGCTGCGCGCCGTCACGCAGCGTCGTGTCGTAGACGTGGAACGAGTCACCGAGGGGGGTTGCTGCCGGGGCGAAGCGGGTCACGGGGAACTCCTGCCGTGCTCATCAGGGATCGGGGTCCGCGTTCTGCTGCGGTCGGGGCCGGGAAAAACAAAAGACCCCTCGCCGGGGTGCGAGAGGTCTGCGCGCCGAGGTGCTTGTGCAAGCACTTACTCGGCGCGCTGGCGAATAATGATCACGCTGCGGTGAGACATGGGCAGCATAATGTCACATGGAGTGGTCGGAGTCCACCTGGGGGTCAGGTGTTCCCAGCATCCGGAACGAGGTGGTGGTCCCCTCTCCCGGTGGGTGGACGTGGCCGAACGGCCGGGCGAGGGATCTCCTCGACTGGGCCGACCGCCGAGAACATCCGCCGGTCGCCGGACGCGCGGGGTGGGCCGGGAGCCGGCGGTTCCGCGCGGGTCGGAACCCGGGACACCGCCTGACGGCCGTGGTGCCGGTCGTCCCGGGGACCGCGCGGCTCCGACACCCGTCACCCGGGTGGTCGCGGTGCCCTGCCCGTCTGGTGCCCGCCGCCGGCGCCAACAGCCACCCGGTGTCCCGCCTCCGTCCGACCGGCGCCCCCGCTCCGGTTCGCCGCGTTCTCACCTCCCGCGGTGGGGAGGGCCGGACCATCGCCGTGCCTCGGTCCGCCGCGTGCGTGGTCCGTCCCCGGCGGCCCCGGGGACGGACCCCACCGCTCACGCGGTCGGCGGCAACTCGACCGGGCGTGCCGCCCGGTCGTTGGACGACACCAGTGCGGCCAACCGGTCTCCGATGGCGTAGGTGGCGCCGGGGGACGCGTGGTCGCGGGTGGCGAGGTCGAAGGCCACCGAGGCCTCGATGCGCTTCGCGGACTCGCGGTAGCCGAGGTGGTCGAGCATCAGCGCGACCGAGAGCACGGCGGCGGTGGGGTCGGCCACGCCCTGGCCGGCGATGTCCGGAGCGCTGCCGTGCACCGGCTCGAACATGCTGGGATTGCGCCGGGTGACGTCGAGGTTCCCGCTGGCGGCCAGGCCGATGCCGCCGGTGACCGCCGCCGCGAGGTCGGTGAGGATGTCCCCGAAGAGGTTGTCCGTCACGATGACGTCGTACCGCCCCGGGTCGGTCACCATGTGGATGGTCACCGAATCGACGTGCTGGTAGCTGACCGACACCTCCGGGTGCTGGAGGGAGATCTCCTCCACGACCCGGGACCACAGCGAACCGGCGTGGGTCAGGACGTTGGTCTTGTGCACCAGGGTGAGGTGCTTGCGCGGACGGTTCGCCGCCCGCGCGAAGGCGTCCCGCACCACGCGTTCGACCCCGAAGGAGGTGTTGATGCTCACCTCGGTGGCGACCTCGTGGGGGGTGTCCTTGCGCAGGAGCCCACCGTTGCCCGCGTAGAGGCCCTCCGTCCCCTCGCGCACCACCACCATGTCGATGTCGGACGGGTCCGCCAACGGCGAGCGCACGCCCGGGTACAGCCGGGCCGGTCGCAGGTTGACATGGTGGTCGAGCTCGAAGCGGAGGCGCAGCAGCAGGCCGCGCTCGAGGATGCCACTGGGTACCGACGGGTCGCCGACCGCGCCGAGCAGGATCGCGTCGTGCTGCCGGAGTTCGGTGAGCACCGACTCGGGTAGCAGTTCCCCGGTGGAGTGCCAGCGCGCCGCCCCGAGATCGTAACGAACGATCTCGGCATCCGGAACAACCTCGCCGAGCACCTTCAACGCCTCGGCGACGACTTCGGGCCCGATCCCGTCGCCTGGGATCACAGCGAGCCGCATCCACACACCTCCTGGGTCGCGATCCCATTTCACGGGACCATTTCGCACCGCGCAGGCTACCTGCCCGGCAATTGCCACTCACATACCGGACACCCGTTCGAGGTGATCTTTCCCGCGCCGCGGGCGATCACTCGACCAACAATCCCCCTTCCGAGTTAACACAGCAAGGGTGCCCGGGCCCGCGACCGGACCCGAGCACCCCCGCCGGGTGAGAGTGGACGGCCCCCAGGGACCGTCCACTCCGTCAGGTGATCACGATGCGATCGGCGGGGTGCTGCCGACCGTCACGACCTGCGCCCGCTGACCACTCGCGTTGTGCTGGTGCAGCAGGAGGAGGCTGGCGTCACCGGCGGTCTCCGCGTTCCGGTTGACCACCAGGGCGGTCCCGGGCCTCGCGTGGTAGGACACGGCGGCGTCGCCGCCGCCCTGCACCCACAGGCCGGGGTTGAGCGGGTCGAAGGCCATCGGCTCGTCGATGAGGTCGATCAGGGTCGACCCCGCCTCGTACTGGCCGTACCGACCGGAGACGCCCGCGGTGTAGGACAGCGGGGCGGCCTCGGCGGTCGGGTCGATCCCCAACGCCGACAGCGACACCGGCAGCACCAGCACGTTGGTGTCGAAGACGTTGGTGTCCACGTCACCGAACCGCGTGTTGACCGGCTGGATGTCGACCACCGGGTGGTTCGGGGCGTTGAGGTCGACGGTCGCCGCGACCAGCACGTCGCTGCTGGCGTACTTGGTCACGTAGGTCTCGAAGTCCGGTATCCCGTCGCCGTCGATGTCGATGTTCACGAAGGGCGTCGTGTTGCTGCCGACGTTGTACCAGTTGCTCCACGTCGTGATGCCGAACGCGAGCAGCGCCGACTCCGGCCGCCCCTGGGCCACCGCGAGCGGAGCGGTCGAGGTGGCACCCACGTACCTGAGGTCACCGCCCTTGGCCGTCTCGTTCACCGTGCAGCCGACGACGACCTCCTCGGTGCACTCGGGGAGCTGGGGGCTCTCCCCGTGGAGTTCGAGCGCGGTGACCAGCGAACGGTAGGCCTCACTGCCCTCACCCTGGTCGAGACCCGTGCCGGTCAGGTTCAGCACCCCCTGGTCGGCGTCCTCGGGCACGCGGACCCAGGACGAGGCCTGGATCTCGGCGACCGGCTTGGGCGCCGCGTACACCGGCACCCGCAGGTCGATCCCGTGGCGGCGCTTGGGCGTCAGCAGCAGCCGACCCGAGGCGTCGGAGACGTACTGGCGGGCCTCCCCGGCCTGTTCCAGGGCGATGGTCGGGTCGGGGGTCCTGGTGAGGGCCGTCGGGTCGTCGATCCGCAGTGTCACGTCCAGCCGGACCTGGCCCCGGGGCGGGACGGTGACGTTGCGGCGGGAGAGCTCGTAGCGGACGCCGGGGATCTCGGTGGCGGCCTCGTAGGACACGTCGTAGCTCTCGGCGCGGCCGCTCTTGTTCTCGATCTTGACCGTCTTGCTCTTCGCGATCGGGCCGGCGACCTCGACCACGCCGAAGGACACGCTGACGGCCCCCGGGTCGTCCTCGACGTAGGCGAGGACCTGGTTGTCCAGTGCGGCGGCGGCGTCGATGCGGCCCGAGCCGACGCGGTTGGGCCCGTAGACGGTCCCCTCGGGGCCGCCAGTGGTGATGTCCGCGCCAGCGGTGTTCATCAGCGCGGCCTTGATCTCCTCGGGGGTCCAGTCCGGACGCTTCTCCCGCAGCATCGCGGCGATGCCGGTGGTGTGGGGCGCGGCCATCGACGTTCCACTGAGGACGACGGGCTTGTCGCCGCTGCCGGAGAGCGCGGAGGCGATGGTGTCACCCGGCGCGGCGATGTCCGGCTTGACGACCGGGCCCCGCGTTCCCCGTGAGGTGCTGGGGCTCGGGGTGTCGGTGAGGGCCTCGTCGTAGGTCTTCACCGAGGTGCGCAGCTCCTCGGCGAAACGCATCTCCAGCTCGCCGCTCTCCAGCGCCGGCCGGAGCTGCTCCGTCGCGCTCCCGGTGAACTGGATGACGGGGATGCCGGCGTTGCCGGCGATACCGGCGGAGAAGTGCTCCTCGGTGGAGGAGAAGACCGCTCCGACGGCGCCGGCCGCCTCCGCGTTGTCCGCCCGGCCGACGGACCCGCACCGGCGGGTGCTGTCGTCGTCGTCCCACTCCAGCCAGGCGATCCGGCCCGCGACGGCGGCGGCGTCAGCGTCGGAGAAGGGGTCGCAGCCGTCGAGGTTGGACTCGGTGGTCAGCGGCACGACCGGCGCGGTCAGGTCCAGGTCGGCGTATCCGGCGTAGTCCTGGCTGTACTGGCCCGCGTAGTCACCGGCCACCGACTCGGGTGCCGTGGCCCTCGCGCCGTCCCGCAGGACGTAGGAGTCGCGCGTGTTGGCGACGGTGATCGCCTCCGCGGTGTTCCCCGGCGAGCCACCGATGTCGTAGAGGTCGGAGCCGTTGCCGGCCGAGAAGACCGTGACGACGCCGTGCTGGTTCAGCTTGCGGACGAACAGGCTGTTGGGGTCGTCCGGAGCGCCGTAGTTGCTCCCCAGCGAGAGGTTGACGATGTCGAGCCGGTCGCCGAAGTCGCCGTCCTGGTCGGGGTCCAGCGCCCAGTCCAGGGCCTGGGCGGTGACCGCCGTCGATCCGGAGCAGCCGAAGACCTTGATCGAGTAGATCAACGCCTCGGGCGCGGTGCCCGGTCCGATGCGCATCTCGTCGAGCGCGTCGGGGGTGAGCTCGGAGTAGTCGCCGTCGAAGGTGCTCCCGTCGGCGTTGACCCCGAAGCCGGCCGCGCTGCCCGCGACGTGGGTACCGTGCCGGCCGCAGGAGATCGGGTTGTCGTTCGGCTTCGGCGTGTTCAGCGCCGGATCGGGGCTGCTCGCGTCGTAGTCGTCCCCGACCAGGTCGATACCGCCGACCACCTTGTCCGTGGGGAAGTAGGCGGGGTCGGCGACGTCCCGGTCGACGGCCTCGTAGGCCTCGCGGGTGCCCGGCCCGCCGAACATGGCGTGCGTGTAGTCCACGCCGTCGTCGATGATCCCGATCCGGATCCCCTCACCGAACCGCCCGGTGTTCTCCCACGCCTTGACGGTGTTGGTGAGGGCGGTGGCCGTGGAGTTGGTGCGTTCCTCCGGCGTGATCTGCCGGATGGACCGGACGTCCCCCCGCTCGGCGAGCTGGCGCACCCGCTCGGCGTCGGCGGTGACAGCCACGCCCGGCACGGCGTTCGAGGTCGTGTAGAGGACCTGGGCGCCCTGGTCGCGGGCTTCCAGGTCGTCGACGACGACGTCCGCGGTGCGCTCGGTGCGGGTCCTGGCGCGGACGGCGGCGTCCTGCGCCGCGTCGTCCCCCGCCCCGGCCTGCTGTTGCTCGACGAAGACGTCGACGGCGGCCCGGCTCTCCAACTCGATGAAGACCGAGATGTCGCCGGCCGCGGCCGCGACGGCGGGCGCCACCTTGTCCAGCGGCGTGTCCGTCGAGCCACCGGCGGCGGCGGCGAGCCCGTCGGCCAGCGGCAGTTCGGTCTCCGCCGAGTCCTGCGCGACGGCGGTTCCACTCAGGCCGGTCACCGCCAGCACGGCGGTGAGTGCCACGGCGGACCGGGCGCCTCGGCGCCGGCCGGCGGTGGCGGAACCTGACCGGGTTCTCAGCCCTGTTCTTCGGGTACGACTCACTCTGGATACCCCTAGCGAGGCCTTCTCCGACCACCGCCAGTTCGCGACGTGTCACGCCGTCGTTCCCGAACGGACGCCCTCGTCAGCGGGAACTGGCCCGGCGTCGCGCCCTCTACGACACCTGGTCCTGCCTCAAGGAGGGAACTTAACGCGATTGCCAGGTCCTTCAGTTACGCCGAAAGGGTGAATACTCCACACCGATTTGAACAGAGTTGTCACGCCATGAGGCATGAAGTCGCCGCACTGGCCGCCATGGAGTGATCACGGTCGTGGGAGCGTGGACGACCGAAACTGGTCAGGCGACGGACCGGCGCTCACCCCGCGGTGGCGCCGGGGATGAGGGCAGGGCGAGGGAGGGCCACGCGGCCGGGGACGTCACGACGTTCGGGCAGCTCCCGCACGCCGCAGGGCGGCCGCACCGCCTGGCGTGGGCGGCGGAGCCGGAGGTGGTGCGCCGGGGACGCCCGCTGCGGGCACCCACGCCGAAGAGGACACTGAGCAGCCGCGGGACGGGGCCAGCGGCCCGCCGCCCTCCCGCGAGCACGGGGCGCCCCGGTCCGGAACGCGCGGGCGCGGGAGGGCGGCCTCCACCCCACCGGGGCCGGGAGGCCCCGGCACCGTGGCCCACCGGGCGGCGGAGGTCGACCCCGAGGTGGGGTACGGCCACCCGACCTCGGGGCGCGCGGTGGTGCGACACCGGCGGCGCCCGGGCGGAGAACGCGTCACGCGCCGGAGGCGCGGATCGGCCGCGACGGAGCGGCGCGTACGGTCGAGGCGTCCCCGCCCAGGCGATCCAGGATCAGTCGAAGGACACCGCGTGCACGGTACGGGCGCCGATGGCGGCGCCGGTGGGCTCCAGGACGTTGCCGGTCACGGGGCGGTCCACCCGCAGCAGCATCGTGGCGTCGGTGCCCTCCGTGGTCTGCGAGATCTGCGCGGCCTCGATGTTCACCCCGGCCTCACCGAGCAGCGTGCCCACCGTGCCCATGACGCCGGGGCGGTCGCTGTACTCCAGCAGCAGGATGTTGCCCTCCGCGCGGAGGTCGAAGTGGCGGCCGTTGATCTCGACGAGCTTCTCCACCTGCCCCCGACCGGTCAGCGTGCCCGAGACGCTCACGGAGGAACCGTCGGGCAGCGCGGCTCGGAGGGTCACCAGGCTGCGGTGGTTCGCGCTCTCGCTCTCCTTGCGCACGTCCACGGCGACGCCCAGCTCGGCGGCGAGCCGAGGAGCGTTGACGAAGGTGACCTGGCTCTCGACCACCTTGGAGAACACGCCCCGCAACGCCGCGAGCGGCAGGACGCTGACGTCCTCGGCCGCCAGTTCACCCCGCACCTCCACGGTCACCGACGCGGGGGAGGCGGAGGCCAGCGCCGTGAGCACGACGCCGAGCTTCTGGGTCAGCGGCAGGTAGGGCCGGACCTCCTCGCCCACCGCGCCCTCGGTCTGCACGTTCACCGCGTCCGGCACGAAGTCGCCGCGCAGGGCGAGCAGCACCGACCGGGCGACGTCCGTCCCGGCGCGGTCCTGCGCCTCGGCCGTCGAGGCGCCCAGGTGCGGGGTCACCACCACCTGGGGGAGCTCGAAGAGGGGGCTCTGGGTGATCGGCTCGGTGGAGAAGACGTCGACTCCCGCGCCCCCCACCTGACCGGAGCGCACGGCCTCGGCCAGGGCGTCCTCGTCGACCAGACCACCCCGGGCCGCGTTGACCAGCAGCACGCCCTTCTTGGTCCGCGCCAGCTGCTCCGCACCGATCAACCCCTTGGTCTCCGGGGTCTTGGGCAGGTGGATCGAGATCGCGTCTGCGCGGGCGAGCAGCTCGTCCAGGCTCACCAGCTCGATACCGAGCTGCGCGGCCCGGGCCGCCGACACGTAGGGGTCGTAGGCGATCAGCTCGGTGTCGAAGGCGGCCAGCCGCTGCGCGACGAGCTGGCCGATCTTGCCGAGGCCGACGACACCGACGGTCTTGCCCCGCAGCTCCACACCGGAGAAGGAGCTGCGCTTCCAGGCACCGCCGCGAAGACTGGCGTCGGCCGCCGGGATCCGGCGCGCCACGGAGAGCAGCAGCGCTACGGCGTGCTCGGCTGCCGAGACGATGTTCGAGGTCGGAGCGTTGACGACCATGACACCGCGCTCGGTGGCGGCCGGCACGTCCACGTTGTCGAGGCCGACACCCGCCCTGGCGACCACCTTCAGCCTGCCGCTCGCCGACAGCACCTCCGCGTCGACCTTGGTCGCGGAACGCACGAGCAACGCGTCGGCCTCGGCCACCGCGGACAGCAGTGCCGGCCGGTCGGTCCCGTCGACGTGACGGACCTCGACCTCGTCACCAAGCGCTTCCACCGCCGAGGGCGCCAGCTTCTCGGCTATCAGGGCAACAGGACGGCTGGGGGTGCTCACAGACATGCTCCAGGGTCGCGATCCTCGGGCCACCCCGTCCGTGGAGCGGCAGGAGCAGCTTAGCCCGAGTTTGTGAAAGGATTCTCAAAGGGTGGCAGAGCTGACGCCGACAGCCACGATGCGTCCACGGAGTGGGACGAACGACGCGAGGAACCGGACCCCCGCGCGGAAACGGGACGGACCACACCTTCCCACTCCCTGGGACCCCCGGGCCGCCGCCGGTCACGGCTCGTCGAACTCGCCGTCCTTCGCACCCTCCACGAAGGCATCCCACTCGGCCTGGGTGAACACCAGGACGGGCCCCTCCGGGTCGGCGCCGTTGCGCATGAGGATGTACTCCTCCACGAAGGCGATCTCGACGCCCTTGTGGTCCTCGTCCTCCGTGCTGGTGATCCACTCCGCGTTGGAGATGTCCAGCTTGCCCCGGACATGCGCCTTGTCGTCGTAGATCGGGACCTCGTTGCCCTCGCGCTGGATCTCGTGGCTCACCGGGCGCTCTCCCTGTGTTGGCGGTGGAGTACGTCGTCGCGACAGCCGTCGGGCTGTCACCTTGCGCGACGAACCGTATACCCGTAGGGGAAACCGCTCGCACGAGGTGCCGGTGGCCCGGGCTCACCACCCCGCCCGGGCCACCGGCCGATGACCACGACCGGGGTCAGTTGGTCTCGGTGATCGGGCGGTCCACCCAGGACATCAGGCCGCGCAGCTTCCTGCCGACCTCCTCGATCGGGTGAGCCTCGCCCTCGGCCCGCAGCCGCGTGAAGTTCGGGCGCCCGGCCTCCTCCTCGGCCACCAGTTCCTTCGCGAAGGTGCCGTCCTGGATCTCGCCCAGGATGCGGCGCATCTCCTCCTTGACCGCTGGCGAGATGACCCGGGGGCCCCGCGTCAGGTCGCCGTACTCGGCCGTGTCCGAGATCGAGTACCGCATCCGGGAGAGGCCGCCCTCGTAGAGCAGGTCCACGATGAGCTTCAGCTCGTGGAGGACCTCGAAGTAGGCGATCTCCGGCTGGTAGCCGGCCTCGGTCAGCGTCTCGAACCCGGCCTGGATCAGCGCCGTGGTGCCACCGCAGAGGACGACCTGCTCACCGAAGAGGTCGGTCTCGGTCTCCTCCTTGAAGGTCGTCTTGATGACACCCGCGCGGGTCCCGCCGATGCCCTTCGCCCAGGCGAGGGCGAGAGCCTGCGCGCCGCCGGTGGCGTCCTGCTCCACCGCGATCAGCGCGGGCACACCCTTGCCGTCGACGAACTGCCGGCGCACGAGGTGACCGGGGCCCTTCGGCGCGACCATCGCCACGTCCACGTCCGCCGGGGGGCTGATCAGCCCGTAGCGGATGGACAGGCCGTGCCCGAAGAACAACGCGTCACCGGGCTTGAGGTTGGGAGCGATGTCCTTCTGGTAGATCCCGGCCTGGAGGTGGTCCGGAGCCAGGATCATGATCACGTCGGCCTCGGCGGCGGCCTCCGAGGTCGTCACGACCCGGAGTCCCTCCTCCTCGGCCTTCACCCGCGACTTCGAGCCCTCGGCGAGGCCGATGCGGACGTCGACACCGGAGTCGCGCAGGCTCAACGCGTGGGCGTGGCCCTGGCTGCCGTAGCCGATGACGGCGACCTTCCTGGCCTGGAGCACACCGAGGTCGGCGGCGTCGTCGTAGAAAATCTCGGCACTCATTCCTGGTTCCTTCTCTGTGGTGTTCTGTGGTGTGCTTCCCCGGGCGCGAGCGGTCGGCTCAGCGCACCGCGGAGGCGGTGATGGACCGCGCCCCCCGACCGAGCGCGACCATCCCCGACCGGACCATCTCGCGGACGCCGTAGGGTTCGAGCATCCGCAACAGCGCGTCCAGTTTGTCCGCCGTCCCGGTGGCCTCCACCGTCACGGCCTCCGGCGCGACGTCGACGACCTTGGCGCGGAAGAGCTGCACGGTCTCCAGGACCTGCGTGCGCACCGTGGCGTCGGCGCGGACCTTGACCAGCAGCAGTTCACGCTGCACCGAGGCCACCGGATCCAGTTCGACGATCTTGATCACGTTGACCAGCTTGTTGAGCTGCTTCGTGACCTGTTCGAGCGGCAGCTCGTCCACCGCGACGACGATCGTCATCCGGGAGATGTGCGGGTACTCGGTCTCCCCCACGGCGAGCGACTCGATGTTGAAGCCCCGTCGGGAGAACAGGCCGGCCACCCTGGCCAGCACACCCGGCTTGTTCTCCACCAGCACGCTGAGCGTGTGCCGACTCATCTGCCCTGCTCCTGTTCCTCGGAATCCCGTCCGGCTGTCCGACCGCGGTGTTGGGGCCGGCTCATACGTCCGACTCGTCGAAGTCCGGGCGGATGCCCCGGGCCGCCATGACCTCGTCGTTGCCCGCACCCGGCCCGATCATCGGCCACACCTGGGCGTCCTTGCCGACGACGAAGTCGAGCACGACCGGCCGGTCGTCGATCTCCAGCGCGCTGGTGATCGTCGCGTCGACCTCCTCCCGGGACTCGCAGCGGAAGGCGGCGCAGCCCAGCGCCTCCCCGAGCTGGACGAAGTCCGGGATCCGGTGCTTGTGGGTGCCCAGGTCGGTGTTGGAGTAGCGCTCCGAGTAGAACAGGCTCTGCCACTGGCGGACCATGCCCAGGTTCCCGTTGTTGATGACGGCGACCTTGATCGGGATGCCCTCGATCGCGCAGGTCGCCAGTTCCTGGTTGGTCATCTGGAAACAACCGTCGCCGTCGATCGCCCACACCTCGGTGTCCGGCCGACCCATCTTCGCGCCCATCGCCGCGGGCACCGCGTACCCCATCGTGCCCAGACCGCCGGAGTTGATCCAGCTGCGGGGGGACTCGTACCGGATGAACTGGGCCGCCCACATCTGGTGCTGGCCGACGCCGGCCGTGTACACGGCGTCGGGCCCCACGAGCGCGCCGATCCGCTCGATGACGTACTGCGGCGACAACGTCCCGTCCGCCGGCCACTCGTAGCCGAGGGGGAAGCGCTGCTGCCAGTTCGCGACCTGCGCGCGCCAGGGCGCCAAGTCGGCCCGTCCGCCGTGGTCGAACTCCTCCCGCAGCGCGTCGAGGAGGTCGACGACCACCTCACGGCAGTCGCCGACGATGGGCACGTCGGCACGGCGGTTCTTCGAGATCTCCGCCGGGTCGATGTCGGCGTGGATGACCTGCGCCTCCGGCGCGAAGGAGGAGAGCCGACCGGTGACCCGGTCGTCGAAGCGGGCACCGAGCGCGATCAGCAGGTCCGCCCGCTGCATCGCGGTGACCGCCGAGACCGTGCCGTGCATCCCGGGCATGCCCAGGTGGAGGGGGTGCGAGTCCGGGAACGCGCCCCGGGCCATCAGGGTGGTGACGACCGGGATCCCGGTCAGGTCGACCAGCTCGCGCAGCTCCGCGACCGCCTCGGCCTTGAGCACGCCGCCCCCGACGTAGAGCACCGGCCGCCGGGCCGCGCTGATCATCTTGGCCGCCTCCCGCACCTGCTTGCCGTGCGGCCGCGAGGTGGGGCGGTAGCCGGGCAGCTTCATCTCCGGCGGCCAGGCGAACGAGGTGGTCTCCTGGAGGACGTCCTTGGGGATGTCCACGAGCACGGGCCCCGGCCGCCCCGTGGAGGCGAGGTGGAAGGCCTCCGCGATCGTCCTGGGGATGTCGGCGGGATCGGTGACCAGGAAGTTGTGCTTGGTCACCGGCTGCGTGATCCCGCAGATGTCCGCCTCCTGGAAGGCGTCGGTGCCGATCAGCCCCCGCGACTGCTGCCCGGTGATCGCCACGACGGGCACCGAGTCCATGTTCGCGTCCGCGAGGGGCGTGACGAGGTTGGTGGCACCGGGCCCCGAGGTGGCCATGCACACCCCGACCCGCCCGGTGGCCTGGGCGTACCCGGTGGCGGCGTGGCCGGCGCCCTGCTCGTGGCGGACGAGCACGTGGCGCACCTTCCGCGAGTCCAGCAACGGGTCGTAGGCCGGGAGGATGGTGCCGCCGGGAATCCCGAAGACGACCTCGCAGCCCACCTCCTCCAGGGAGCGGACGAGCGACTGGGCGCCCGTCACCTGCACCGGAGCGCCGGTGGGCGGCGCCGGCTTGGGCCTGGCCGGCCCGGCGGGCGCCGGAGCCGGGGCTGGTCGTGCGTTGGCGCTGGTCATGTGCTCTGCCTCGTTGATCTCGAGAGTGCGGGGCCGTCAAACAAAAAACCCCCGGTAGCCCGAAGGGCCACGCGAGGGTTGGCGCGTCGACGCTGCGATTCCCTAAGCGTCGGCGCGCCAGGGAAGTACGAGAACGTCAATCAGTCGCAGCACGCGTCGTAGGTTGCCACAGTCGGTGAGTGGCGTCAACTCTGCGGGACGCCGTCCCGAATGGTGGACACTGGAGGAGCACACCTCCCCGCCGACCTGCGCGAACTCCGCGCACTGACCGTGAGGGAGCCCTGACGTCCGGGGGACCCGCCGCCGCTCGGAAGGGGGAAGTCCCTCCGGAACCGGCACGCGCGCGCGGGTCGACGACGTCCACGACGACGCCGGTACCCGCCCGCCGGCGCGCGTCGCGAGGCCGGGGTTTGGGGCCGGGCGGGGCGGGACCAGGTCGTTCCCGGGCTCGGTGGCGGTGGGAGTATCGAAGGCATGAGCGTGGTGGACGAGAAGCAGCCAGGCGAGACGGACGTCGAGCGGAGGCCGGTGACGTTCCGCCTCTCGCCGGTGGCCTACCTCGGGATCGGGTTCCTCGCGCTGTGCGCGACACCGGTCGCCTTCGGGGCACCCGGCCTCCAGGTGGTCTACCTGGTCCCCCTGGCGCTGGCCTTCGCCCTGCACCGGTGGCGAACGGTCGCGTCGACCTCCGGGCTGACCGTATTCCGGATGATGGGCACCATCGAACTGCCCTGGTCCGAGGTGACCTCGCTGCGCATCGTCGGCGAATCGACGGTGCGGGCGGTGCGGGCCGACGACTCCGAACTCCCGCTGCCGGCCGTCCGGCCACGGGACCTCCCGCTGCTCTCCCTCGCCAGCGGGGGGCAGGTACCCGACCCCCTCGCCACCGCCGGCGATGACGGCGGCGGAACCGGTGCGAGCGCGTCCCCGGCGGCCGAGAGCACGGAAGCCCCCGGCACGGCGGCCACCGACACCGGGACGACCTCCCCCACCGACGTCGCCGGTGAGGCCGGCTCGAACGCCCCGGGCGCTCCCGGCGACTCCGACTCCGAACGCTGAGAACGCGCCCCGGGCGCCACCGGCCAGGCCACCCGGCGCCGCGACGGGGGTAGTCTCGGGAACACCGCCCATCCACCACTGGGCTGTCGGTGGCCGGCCGGTCGCCCCGGGTCACCATCCGAGGCCACGGGCCGGTTCGCGACAGGACCGGGCCCCACGGGAGTTCCCGCTCCCGCGTCCGTCCCGGGTACCGCCCGTCGGCCGCGTCCGCTCCCACACCGCCGGGGAGACGCCGCCCCCGTCCGACAGTTCGACACCGAGCCCACCTCCGGGCTCCCGGGCCGGCAGCCCCGTCGGCCCGGACCACGACAGACGCTGGTTCCTGGGAGGAGCTGTGCCCCAACTGCGCTCCCGCACCACCACCCACGGCCGCAACGCCGCGGGGGCTCGTGCGCTGTGGCGTGCCACCGGCATGACCGACACCGACTTCGGCAAGCCGATCGTCGCCATCGCCAACTCGTACACCCAGTTCGTGCCAGGGCACGTGCACCTCAAGGACATGGGCGACCTGGTGGCCGGGGCCGTACGGGAGGCCGGCGGCGTCGCCAGGGAGTTCCACACCATCGCCGTCGACGACGGCATCGCCATGGGCCACAGCGGCATGCTCTACTCGCTGCCCTCCCGCGAGATCATCGCCGACGCCGTCGAGTACATGGTCGAGGGGCACCAGGCCGACGCGCTCGTGTGCATCTCCAACTGCGACAAGATCACCCCGGGGATGCTCAACGCGGCGATGCGGCTGAACATCCCCACCGTGTTCGTCTCGGGTGGCCCGATGGAGGCCGGCAAGGCCGTCGCCGTCGACGGCGTCACCCGGGCGCCCACCGACCTGATCACCGCGATCTCGGCCTCGGCGAGCTCCGAGGTCGACGACGCCGGCCTCTCCGAGGTGGAACGCTCGGCCTGCCCGACCTGCGGTTCCTGTTCCGGGATGTTCACGGCGAACTCCATGAACTGCCTCACCGAGGCCCTGGGCCTGGCCCTGCCGGGCAACGGGTCCACCCTGGCCACCCACGCCGCCCGCCGGGAGCTGTTCCTGGCCGCCGGTCGCACCGTGGTGGAGATCGCCCGGCGCTGGTACGAGCAGGACGACGACTCCGTCCTGCCCAGGTCGGTGGCCAGCAAGAAGGCTTTCGAGAACGCGATGGCCCTGGACATGGCGATGGGTGGCTCGACGAACACCGTGCTGCACATCCTGGCCGCCGCCCAGGAGGGCGAGGTCGGCTTCGACCTCGCCGACATCGAGGCGATCAGCAGGCGGGTGCCCTGCCTGTCGAAGGTCAGCCCCAACTCCGACTACCACATGGAGGACGTGCACCGGGCCGGCGGCATCCCCGCCATCCTCGGTGAGCTGGACCGGGGCGGGATGCTCCACCGGGACGTGCACTCGGTGCACTCGCCCACCCTCGCCAGCTGGCTCGCCGAGTGGGACATCCGGTCCGGTCAGGCGTCCGACCGTGCCATCGAACTCTTCCACGCCGCTCCCGGCGGGGTGCGCACGACCAAGGCGTTCTCCACGGAGAACCGGTGGGTCTCCCTGGACACCGACGCCGAGGCCGGCTGCATCCGTGACGTCGACCACGCCTACACCGTGGACGGCGGCCTCGCCGTGCTGCGGGGCAACCTCGCCGAGGACGGCGCCGTCATCAAGACCGCCGGCATCGACGAGGAGCTCTGGCGGTTCCAGGGGCCGGCCCGGGTGGTCGAGAGCCAGGAACAGGCGGTGTCGGCGATCCTCTCCCGCGAGATCCAGCCCGGGGAGGTGCTGGTCGTCCGCTACGAGGGGCCGGCGGGCGGCCCGGGGATGCAGGAAATGCTGCACCCCACCGCCTTCCTCAAGGGCTCCGGTCTCGGCAAGAAGTGCGCCCTGATCACCGACGGCCGCTTCTCCGGCGGTTCCTCCGGGATCTCCGTCGGCCACATCTCGCCGGAGGCCGCCGGTGGTGGCCTGATCGGCCTGGTGGAGAACGGGGACCAGGTCCTCATCGACGTCCGGGAACGCCGGTTGGAGCTGCTGGTGGACGAGGCCGTCCTCGCCGAGCGGCGCGCCAAGATGGAGGCGTCCGAACGTCCGTGGCAGCCGGTGGACCGGCAGCGGAAGGTGTCGGCGGCGCTGCGGGCGTACGCCCGGCTCGCCACCCCTGCCTCACTGGGCGCCGTGCGCGACCCGCTGCGCTGAGCCGCACCCCGGGGCGAGAACCGAACGGCCCGGCCACCC